>NZ_PSTT01000015.1 GCF_002931235.1 Subtercola sp. Z020
GTGGAACTCGTCCTGCTCGTTGGGGCGGGCGACGACGGGGGCGTGGGCGTGGTTGACCCGGCGCACGACGGCGGCGAGCTCGACGGGGGTGGCGAACACCGTGGCGTAGGCGTAGGTCACGGTGTTCGCGAGGCGCTCGAGGGGGCGGTCGGCGAAGCCGCTGTGTGCTGCCACGCCGGCGCCGACCGCGGGGTTGGCGATCTGCATCAGGATGGCCCGGCCACCGCCGGCGAGGAGGATCCCCTCGGCGGCGATGTCGGTGAACACACTCATACGTTCGAGCTTACGACCGCCGTCTGAGTGCCCGGCGGCGGAGGAGGACGAACGCGAGTACCAGGATGCCCGATCCGATCGCGATCGAGGCGGCCCAGAACGGGACGCCCGCCGCCGCGAGTCCGGTGGATGCGAGCTCCGGCGAGGTCCGCGCGAATCCGGGCGTTGGCGGTCGCGACGTTGACGGGGGCAACACCACGCCGGGCGGCGTAGCCGTGGGTGTCGGTGTAGCCTGAGCGGTTGGCGGCGGGGTGGGTGCGGTCGGCGTAGGAGTCGGCGTGACGGGCGGCGGGGGAGGCGGCGCGACCGCAAAGGTCATCTCCGAGGCGGCGCCGAACGAGGACGCCCAGGCGGTGAGACGTCCGCCGCCCTTCTCCACGGGGGTGTCGGCCGGGTCGATGGTCTCCGTCCAGACGTAGTACCCGGGGGCAGGAAGGATGCAGTCCGGCGTCTCGTACTCGCCAGGGCCGTCTTCGGCACGGGTCGCGACCGTGCAGACCAATGGAGTGTGCGGCGGCACCGTCGGCTGCTGGTCGGGCTGGGCATCCAGCGGCCCCCAGAGTGTGCTCCGCACCACCACCGGAACAGGCTGTAGCGCCCCGTCGGCGTCGCGGTAGACGCCCCACTCGTCGAGGCTCGTCGGCAGCTCAGACGGCTCGGCTGCGCCCTCCCGCGCGACCTTCGGCACACCCGCCACCTTCAGCCGCAGCGTGTCGCTCAAGTAAGCGCCGGTCTCCGCCGAGCCAGCACTTGTCTCGGTCACGACCGCCGGGCGGAACGGCAGCGGCGAGACGTCGCCGGCATGCGCCCGCGCCCGGGCACCGGTGTTGCGCGCAGGTGGCACGAGCAGACTCTGGATGCCCGCCGGCGCCTTCGCGATGTACGCGTCGGCCCCGAACGGGAGGTCGAAGTAGGCGATGTCAGCCGTGACACGGTTGAGCGCCGTTCCCTTGGACGGGATGATCGAGTACTTCTCGCCGTTCGTCACATCCCTGACGGTGCTGCCATCGTCGAAGGTCGCGCCCGAGAGGGTGAGCGTCCCGCGGAACGCGGCCCGTGGCAGTTGGGTGGGCCCGCCGGCGAGGTAGTCGGCGACGAGTTCGCTCGACACCGTGCCTCCTTCGTCTGAGGGAACGGAGAGCGACAGCTTCGCGACCACCCCACGGGAGGCCCCACCGGGCGAGTCGAGTTGGGCCCTCATCGACTGGGCGAGGGCCAGCACGCCGCCGGCGTCACCGTTGGCCCGCTGAGCGAACCACGCCTGGCCGTGGCCGTTCAGCCCGGTGATGCCCCACGTCGTCAGCTGCGCGGCTGCAGCCCGCCCGGGGTTCGTCGAAGCCGCCCACCAGCGACCGATGTAGGCCAGGCGTGCCAGATCGTCGGCGCTGTACCAGCCGGCAGTCGAGGCGTGGCCGTACTCCAGCTCCGACCCCTCGGGCGGAGCGTTCTGCACCTGCAGGCAGAGACCGAGTTGCCCGTCGGCGAGGCGATGCGAGCCGAGCCAGGAACGGCCATCCGAGTTCCAGAGGTAACCGACGCCGTGGGCCACCGCGGGCAGCGCCGAGGCAGAGGGAGAGAAGCCGAGGGTTGCGGCGACGGCCAGCAGCGCACTCAGCAGTGCGCTGAGTGCGCCGGCCAGCAGCAGGCGGAGGGGAGAGCGGGAGAGTGAAGGTGGTGTGCGTTTCATGCCGCCACACTGCCCCGCGGCATCCACTCGCCAGAGCAGAAAACGAGGATCTGTGGAGAGACTGCCCGTGCCGGTCGCTGGGGAGGGGTAGGCTTTGAGGCGGTCCAGATGTCTCGATTTCAAGACACAATGGGGGCATCAGGCCGTCGTTTTCCGACAGAAACCAGGCAACGCGTGCGTGGCGGGAGCCACCATGCTGATGGGATGAGCAAGCGTGGATCTATTTGAATATCAGGCTCGGGACCTCTTCGAGAGCTACGGCGTTCCCGTACTCCCGGGCATCGTCGCTGACACGCCCGAAGAGGTTCGTGCAGCGGCCGAGAAGCTCGGCGGCGTGACCGTCGTCAAGGCGCAGGTGAAGGTCGGTGGCCGCGGAAAGGCCGGCGGCGTCAAGGTCGCCAAGAACCCCGACGAGGCAGAAGAGGCCGCCAAGGCCATTCTCGGGCTCGACATCAAGGGCCACACCGTCAAGCGCGTCATGGTCGCCGGCGGCGCCCGCATCGCGAGCGAGTACTACTTCTCTGTTCTGCTCGACCGCGCCAACCGTTCCTACCTCAGCCTGTCGAGCTTCGAGGGCGGCATGGAGATCGAGGAGCTCGCTGTTGAGCGCCCCGAGGCCCTCGCCCGCATCGAGGTCGACCCGCTGAAGGGCATCGACCTCGCCACGGCCACCGAGATCGCGATCGCCGCGAAGTTCCCGGCCGACATCGTCGACAAGGTCGCGCCGGTCTTCGTGAAGCTCTACGAGGTCTACACGGGCGAAGACGCCACCCTGGTCGAGGTCAACCCGCTTGTGCTGACCGAGGAGGGCGAGATCGTCGCGCTCGACGGCAAGGTCTCGCTCGACGAGAACGCCGACTTCCGTCACCCCAACCACGAAGCACTGGTCGATCAGGATGCCGAAGACCCCCTCGAGGCGAAGGCGAAGAAGCTCGGTCTGAACTACGTCAAGCTCGACGGTGAGGTCGGTGTGATCGGCAACGGCGCCGGACTCGTCATGTCGACCCTCGACGTGGTCAGCTACGCGGGCGAGAACTTCGGCGGAGTGAAGCCGGCCAACTTCCTCGACATCGGTGGCGGAGCATCCGCAGAGGTCATGGCCAACGGCCTCGACGTCATTCTCGGCGACCCGCAGGTGAAGAGTGTGTTCGTCAACGTCTTCGGCGGCATCACCGCCTGCGACGCGGTCGCGAACGGCATTGTGAAGGCGCTTGAGATTCTTGGCGGCGCAGCGACCAAGCCCCTCGTCGTGCGCCTCGACGGCAACAAGGTCGAGGAGGGTCGGCAGATTCTTCGCGACGCCGCGAACCCGCTCGTCTCGCTCGCAGACACCATGGACGAAGGCGCCGCCAAGGCCGCCGAACTGGCCTCGAAGTAAGTAAGGAACGCTAAGAATGTCGATCTTCCTCAACAAAGACTCCAAGGTCATCGTGCAGGGCATCACCGGCGGTGAGGGCACGAAGCACACCGCCCTCATGCTGAAGGCCGGCACCCAGGTCGTCGGTGGCGTCAACGCCCGCAAGGCGGGCACCACGGTCGAGCACGACGGCGGCGTCTCGCTGCCCGTCTTCGGAACGGTCGCCGAGGCGATCACCGAGACCGGCGCCGATGTCTCGATCGTGTTCGTGCCGCCGGCGTTCGCGAAAGACGCCGTGCTCGAAGCCGTCGAGGCCGAGATTCCGCTCGTCGTCGTCATCACCGAGGGCATCCCGATCCAGGATTCGGCCGAATTCTGGGCGACCGCGAAGGCCAAGGGCGGCAAGACCCGCATCATCGGCCCGAACTGCCCCGGCATCATCACCCCCGGCGAGTCGCTGGTCGGCATCACGCCCGCCACGATCACCGGCAAGGGCCCGATCGGCCTGGTCTCGAAGTCGGGCACGCTCACCTACCAGATGATGTACGAGCTGCGGGATCTCGGTTTCTCGACCGCGATTGGCATCGGCGGCGACCCCATCATCGGCACCACGCACATCGATGCGCTCGCCGCGTTCGAGGCCGACCCCGAGACCAAGGCGATCGTGATGATCGGCGAGATCGGCGGAGACGCCGAGGAACGCGCCGCGGACTACATCCGGGAGCACGTTACGAAGCCGGTCGTCGGCTACGTCGCCGGCTTCACCGCCCCCGAGGGCAAGACGATGGGCCACGCCGGCGCGATCGTCTCCTCCGGCGCCGGAACGGCCGACGGCAAGAAGCTGGCCCTCGAGGCCGCGGGCGTCAAGGTCGGCAAGACGCCGAGCGAGACCGCTGCCCTCCTCCGCGAGGTCTACGCCGCGCTCTGATCCGCCTGAGCATCCGAGGGGCCCGTCACCGAACTGGTGGCGGGCCCCTCGGATGCTCAGGCGGATC
>NZ_PSTT01000076.1 GCF_002931235.1 Subtercola sp. Z020
CCGGCTGACCGCCCCGCACCGACGCAGACTCCGCCGTGCGACCACCAGCCGCCCTCGCGCCCACCCACTCCGCGCCCGCACATTTCGTGCCCGCCCGCTCCGTGCCCGCACAGCTCGTGCCCGCCCGCTCCGCGCCGACGGAGCGCGTGCCCGCTCAGCCCCCGCTGGCGGATCACGGTCCCGCACGCCATCGCCTCGTTCACCGAGCGCATGCCCCCCATCCCCACGATCACAGAGCGTCTGCCCGACGACCCCGCGGCCACCCAGCGCAGGCCCGCAATCCCCGCACACACAGAGCGCATCCTCGACGGCCGCGAGCTGGCCGATGCCATGACTGCCGGTCGTGGCCGCCAACCTACTCCGGCCGATATGCCGCCGACGTGTCGCTGATGGCGCGATCCGACAGGGTTCGTGCGCAGAGCGGTCGTACACCAGGCGGCCGCGCGGCGGGAGGCCTGCAGTGAGCGGCCGGTCGGCGCGAGGCGGCGTGATGCGAGGCCGAGCGGTGCGCCACCGGCGGCTGGCGCTCCTGGGGGCGGCAGGCGCGACGGTGGCGGGAGGACTCGCGGTGCACTTTCTGCTCCGGGGGCCGGGCGCGGACTTCGCGGGCGACGCGCTCTACGCCGTGCTGGTGTACCTGGTGGTCGCCCTCATCGCACCGCGGCTTCCGTCCGCAGGTGTGGGCGGCATTGCGCTGGCGCTCTGCGTCGCGATCGAGGTGTTCCAGCTGACCGGTGTCCCCCAGCAGATCGCCGAGCGGTTTCCGCCCGCCGCGCTGCTGCTCGGCAGCACCTTCGCGGCCCTCGATCTGGTGGCCTACCTGCTCGGCGCAGCCGCCGCGGCTTGCCTCGACGGCATCCTCCGCGCCCGCACCCGCGCTCGGGGGTGACTTCGCCGCCGCCGAAACCGCGATGGGAGACGCCCCCGGGAAGGGGCTGGCGGGGTTGGCGGGGTGGAGCAGCGGCGGGTCAGGGCGTCAGGCCTCGGCGGGCGAGGAGCGGGGCGATGTCGGCGGCGCGGCCGCGGAAGTCGGCGTAGGCCTCGAGCGGATCCTTCGAACCGCCGACACCGAGCAGCCGGGCACGGAAGCGGGAGCCGTTGGCGCGGGTCAGCCCGCCGTTCTCACGGAACCACTCGACCGTGTCGGCGTCGAGCACCTCGCTCCAGATGTAGGAGTAGTAGGCGGCCGAGTATCCGCCGGAGAAGATGTGCGCGAAGTAGGTGCTCGAGTACCGCGTGGGCACGGCAGGGTTGTCGAGCCCTGCGGCCGCGAGCGCCGCAGCCTCGAACGCGGCCACCCGATCGAGGTCGCCCTCGCCGCCACCGACCCCCGCGGCATCCCGTTCGCCGTCGACGCCCGAGCCACCCGAGCCAACCGCTACATCCGCCGGAGCCGCAGCCGCACCCGCGGCATCAGCGTCACCGGCGACAGCACCGGCCGCACCGCCCGCCCCCACCCCATGCCACGCCTGGTCGAGCACCGCGGCCGCCAGGTACTCCGACGTCTCGAAGCCCTGGTTGAACGTCGCCGACTCCTGCAGCCGCGCGGCGAACGCGAGCGGCATCGGCTCCCCCGTCTGGTGGTGCACCGCGTAGTTCGCGAGCACCTCGGGCCACAGCATCCACATCTCGTTGACCTGGCTCGGGAATTCGACGAAGTCCCGGGCGACCCGTGTGCCGGCGAACGTCGGGTACGTGACGCGCGCGAACAGCCCGTGCAGCGCGTGCCCGAACTCGTGGAAGAGCGTTCCCACCTCCGAGAAGGTCAGCAGGGTGGGCGTGCCGGCCGCGGGCTTCGGCACATTGAGGTTGTTGGTGACGACGGCCGGCTGGCCGAGCAGCTCATTCTGGGCGCTGAGGGAGTTCATCCAGGCCCCGCCGCGCTTCGAGTCGCGGGTGTACAGGTCGAGAATGTAGAGCCCCACTCCCTCGCCGTCTTCATCGCGCACCTCGAAGACCCGTGCCTTGGGGTGGTAGGCGACCAGGTCGGGCCGCTCGGTGAAGGTCACCCCGTAGAGCTGGGTCGCCGCCCAGAACACCCCGTTCTGCAGCACTCGCTCGGCCTCGAAGTACGGGCGCAGCTCGGAGGTGTCGATGTCGTACCGCGCCTTGCGCTCCTTCTCGGCGAAAAAGGCCCAGTCCCCCGCTTCGAGCTCTGCGTCGGGTTCTGGATGCCCGGCAGCGGCCTGCGCGGCGAGCGCCTGCTGCTCGGTGCGGGCGTTCCGCGCGGCGGGCCCGGCGAGCATCCCGAGCATCGACGCGACCGCAGCCGGCGTCTTCGCGGTCTCATCGGAGGTCACGTAGGCCGCATGCGAGGGGAACCCGAGCAGTTCGGCGCGCTGGGCGCGCAGGCGGCTGATCTCCAGCACCAGCCGGCGGTTGTCGTGTTCGCCGCCCCGCGACGCTCGCGAACGCGACGCCTCCATGAGGCGCCGCCGCAGCCCGCGGTCGGTGAGCGAGGCGAGATACGGATGCCCGGTCGGCAGCACGAGGGTGATGACGAACTTCCCATCGAGGCCCCGCTCGCGGGCGGCTTCGGCGGCGGCCGAGATCTGGCCGGTGTCGAGCCCGTCGAGCTCGCGCACATCGTCGACCACGACGGCGAGGTCGTTCGTGTCGGCGAGGAGGTTCTTCTCGAACCGCGTCGTGAGGGTGGAGAGCCGCTGGTTGCAGGCGCGCAGGGTGGACTTGGCGTCGTCGCTCAGCCCGGCACCGGCCCGGGTGAAGTCTGAGAGGTAGCGCTCGACGAGATAGCGAGACTCGGGGTCGAGGGCGGCGCCGTCGGCTGCCTCGGCCTCGGCCGCGTCCGCCGCCTCCGCCTCCGCCACCGCCCGCACCCGCGCGTACAGCCGCGCATCGAGCCGGATCGCGTCCGCGTGCGCCGCCAGCACCGGCGCCAGCTCCTCCTCGAGCTCCTCCGTGAACGCGCTGCTGTCGGCCGACGCCCGGTTGAAGAACACCGTCGACACGCGGGCCAGCGTCTGCCCGGTCCGCTCGAGTGCCACGATCGTGTTGTCGAAGGTCGCGGCATCCGGAACCGCCAGCAGGGCCTCGATCTCGGCGGCGTGCTCGGCCATCCCCTGCTCGAACGCCGGGCGGTAGTGCTCGTCGGCGATCGACGCGAACGGCGGCAGTTCGTAGGGCAGCGTGCTCGGAGCGAGGAACGGATTCATGACTGAAGCCTAGAACGGCCGCCAGCCGCCCCGAGCGCAAGGGGCAGGTGTCGATTGACAGCTCACAGCGCAGCGAGCGTAGCGTTGGAGCCATGACTGTTCCCAACATCACCCTGAACAACGGCGTCACGATCCCCCAGCTGGGCTTCGGCACCTACCAGATCGACCCCGCCGACACGAAGGAGGCCACACTGGCCGCCCTCGAAGTCGGCTACCGCCACATCGACACCGCCGAGATGTACGGCAACGAGAAAGAGGTCGGGCAGGCCGTCGCCGCGTCGGGCATCGCCCGCGAGGACATCTACGTCACGAGCAAGCTGAACAACGGATTCCACGAGCGGGATGCCGCGCTGAAGGCCTTCGACGGCACCCTCGAGGCGCTGGGCTTCGAGTACCTCGACCTGTTCCTGATCCACTGGCCGCTGCCGAAGGTCGGCGACTTCGTCGAGACCTGGAAGGCCATGGAGGAGATTCTCGCCTCGGGCCGCGTGAAGTCGATCGGCGTCTCGAACTTCCAGCAGCACCACCTGCAGCGCCTCTTCGACGAGACAGAGGTCGTTCCCGCGGTCAACCAGATCGAGGTGCACCCGTATCTGACTCAGGATGTCCTGCGGAGCTTCAACGCCGACAACGGCATCGCGACCGAGGCCTGGTCACCCATCGCCCAGGGCAAGGTGCTCGACGACTCCACCATCGTCGACATCGCCGACCGTCTCGGCAAGAGCCCGGCCCAGGTGACGCTGCGCTGGCACATCCAGCGCGGGGACATCGTCTTCCCGAAGTCGGTCACGCGCGCCCGCGTCGAGGAGAACTTCGCCATCTTCGACTTCGAGCTCACCGACGCCGACGTCACCGCCATAACCGCCCTGAACCGCGACGAGCGCACCGGCCCCAACCCCGACGAGTTCAACTACATCCCCAGCTGACCCCGGCACCCACCCCACCCCCACCAATCGAGTGGGC
>NZ_PSTT01000139.1 GCF_002931235.1 Subtercola sp. Z020
GATCAACCCCGAGCGCGGCTTCTTCGGCGTCGCCCCCGCCGCCGCCCGCCGCCCAGCGGCTACGTAACCGAGGAGGTGGGCGGCGTTGCGCTACCCGCACGCCCAACGGCGGCCTCATCCTCGGTTACGTCCGCATCCCGGGCCGGAAGTTTTGGAGGCACCTTTTGACCCGACCGCCGCAACCCCGCGCCGACCGGGGGACATATACTGAGGTATGCTCAGTCAAGATCCGGCCCGGCACGCACGCCGAGCGTCTCCGTGGCGCCGGCGCGGGCGGCTGGCCCTGGTCTGCGTCACGGTTCTGAGTCTCAGTGGCCTCTCCGTCGCCGCGATCGCGGTCTGGCAGACGCTCGGCAGGATGAGTCCCGGCATCCATCTCGCGCATCCCGAAGCGACGGGGTCGGCTACCCCGCAAGGACCAGAGGCGCTGGCGGGATCCATCGACATCCTGCTCGTCGGAACGGACACGCGCACCGGCCAGGGCAGCGAGTTCGCAGATGCCGACAACCAGGATTCGAGTTCGGGCTCCGGGAACAATGACGTGACGATGGTTCTCCATGTGACGGCAGACCATTCGAACGCGACAGTCATCAGCATCCCTCGCGACACGGTGCTGCCGGTACCGGAATGTCCTTCGCCAGAACCGGGCGCGAGCCCCGCCGAGACGATCGACGCGACCGACTCGGCGATGTTCAACACCACCCTCGCCCGTGGCGGGCTGCCGTGCACGGTGCTGACGGTCGAGAAACTGACGGGACTGACCATTCCGTTCGCCGCCATCATCGACTTCGAAGGCGTGAAGGCGATGTCCGAGGCAGTTGGAGGCGTGACGGTCTGCGTCGCCACGCCGATCGACGACTCAGACACAGGCCTCCACCTCGGCGCGGGTGAGCAGACACTTCTCGGCGAGAGCGCTCTGCAGTTCGTGCGCACGCGCCACGGGGTGGGTGACGGAAGTGACCTGGGGCGTATCAGCGACCAGCAGATCTTCCTCTCCGCCCTGATGCGCAAGATGACAAGCGCCGGGGTGCTCGCGAACCCGATCGCGCTGTACTCGCTCGCCAACGCTGTCACTTCGCACCTTGACCTGTCGGACACTCTGCAGGATCCGGCCCGGCTGGTATCGATCGCACTGGCGGTTCGCGACGTTTCGCTCAACCAGATGGCCTTCGTGCGCTATCCGGTCGTCGCCGACCCAGAGAACCGCAACCGCGTCGTGCCCGACCCCGACAGCGCGGCCGACTTCAATGAAGCGCTGCGCAGCGACCAGCCGATCAGGCCGACTCCGACTCCAGCCCCGACCGCGAGTGACGACCCAATGGCTCTCGAGGTGACCGCGGCCCCGTCGGCGTCGCCCACCGCGACCATTCCGGCGACCGACGAAACCAGGACTGCCGCGCCGGAGCCCGACAACGTGACGGGCCAGACGGCCGACCAGGCAGAATGCGCCGTCGGCAACTGAGCGTCAGTTGCGGATGGCGGCGAGGCTGAACCGAGCCATGGCGCCGCCCCTGGCGGCCCCGGGGGCTGGTTAACCGAGGAGGTGGGCGGCGTTGCGTTCCCCGGGCCGCCAACGCCGCCCTCATCCTCGGTTACGCGCCGAGGGTGAGCGGAGCGGTGGCGCGACGGAGCGGTGGCGCGGCCACGGCGGTGCGGCGTCCACGGAGCGGGCACGGCCGCGGCACCTCAGTAGCGGATGGCGTCGATCACCCTGACGCGCACCGCGACGAGGGCGGGCAGCAGGCCCGCGATCGCCCCGACCACGGTCGCGGCGGCCAGCCCCAGCAGCGCAGCCTCGACGGGAAACGGCGGAACGTCGCTGACGCCCTGCGCGATCAGCTCCTCGACCCACGGGCTCGTGACGGCGGCGATCGACACCATCACCCCCACGACGCCGGCGGCCACCGTCGCCACGACGCTCTCCATCATCACGGCGAAGAACACCCGCGAGGCCGTGGCGCCGAAACTCCGCCGGATGCCGATCTCCTGGATGCGCTGCCGCACCGTCACCAGCGAGATGTTGACGAGGCCGAGCGCACCGAGCAGCAGCACGAGCACCGCGATCGCACTGATCACCAGCGTGACCGTCTGGAACGGATCGTCGCCGTAGGCGGCGTAGTCCTGCCGGTTCACCTGCGCGGTCGCCCCCTCGCCGAGCGAGGCGCTGAAGTCCGACTGCAGGCGAGCCGTCAGCTCGGTCGAGATGCCCGGCGGCACCCACATCTCGTACTGCGGGTAGGAGGGGTACGCGGCATCCTGAACCAGCCGGTCGGCCAGCCTCGTGTAGGCGTCGTTCAGCATCAGCATGCTGGGCTGCTCTTCGTAGGGCAGTGCCTTCGTGACGCCGACGATCACGGCCGTGACCGGCTTGGCCCCGGCGAGCTCGACCGTCGGGTGGCTCCGGATGTCGGGTGACCCGAGCCGCGCGTAGAAGATGTCGTTCACGATCAGCGCGGGCGCCAGACGGTTCGCATCGGAGTCGCTGAACCAGGCGCCCTCCGCGACCTCGACGCGGTGCATCGTGCCGTAGGGCGGATCGACGAGCGTCGCGTTCACGGGGCTCACCCCGTCGACGAACTGGATGCTCAGCTGCTGCTGCCCGACGCGACTGGCGTAGCTCACGCCGTACCGTTCGAGCGCCTCGTTCCACGTCGCATCCATCACCGCCGCGTCGGGCGCCGAACCGTCGGCGGTGAACGCGGAGACGTAGAGCGTCGCCGGCCGGCCGCTCGACCGCTCGCTCGTCTCGATCGTGGCCTGCTGCGCGATGTTGCCGAGCGCCACCACGCTGGTCAGTGCCGCGACGGCGACCGCGACGCCGATCAGCGAGAGCAGCACGCGCGTGCGGTGGATGCGGAGCTCCGCCCACGCCTCGATCACGCTCCCGACGAATGCCGTGAGAACCCCGGTCATGCCGCGCCCCCTCGCTCAACCGAGGAGGGCAGCGCCGATGTGCTGCTCCCGGGGGCAGCGGCGCCGACATCCTCGGCTGCGAGCGCGCCGCGCTCCAGGCGGAAGCGGCGCGACGCGAGCGCCGCGATCGCGGGGTCGTGCGTGATCGTCACGAGCGCCGCACTCGACGCGGTGGCGATCTCGTCGAGCAGCGCCATCACGACCTCGCCCGTCTCGATGTCGAGGGCGCCCGTGGGCTCGTCGGCGAGGATGAGGCGCGGGCGGCGCACGAGTGCCCGGGCGATCGCGACGCGCTGCTGCTCGCCTCCCGAGAGCCGGTCGGGGGTCGAGGCCAGCCGGTGGCCGAGGCCGACCCGCTCGAGCATCTCGGTCGCGATCGCGCGCCGGCGCCAGAACGCCGCACCCGTGTCGTACAGCAGCGGCGTCATCACGTTCTCGAGCGCCGTGCGCCCCTGCAGCAGGTTGAACTGCTGGAAGATGAAGCCCACGTCACGGCCGCGCGTCACGTCGCGGCGACGGGCGGAGAACCCCGCGGTCGAGACACCGTCGAGCAGAATGTCACCCTGGGTCGGCGAATCCAGCAGGCCGAGGAGGTTCAGCAGGGTCGACTTGCCGGAGCCCGAGCGACCGACGATCGAGAGACGGTCACCGACATCGACCACGAGGTCGACGCCGTCGAGGATGACGAGGGGTCGATCATCCACTCGGGAGACGGTGCGACCGACACCACGGAGTTCGAGGAACGGCATGTTCATCACCCGGCCACGGCGACGCCGCCGCCACCGATGTCGAAGCAGTTCGGCGCACCCCCGCAGCCGTCGGTCGGAGCCGCCGCACCCGGAACGAACTGCAGCACGGAGTCCCCCGCAGTGAGCCCCGACACCACCTCGACCATCGACCCGTCGGTCAGCCCGAGGATCACGGGGCGCTGTTCGGTCGTGCCGTCGGGCAGCACGAACCAGACGTTGCCGTTCAGCGCGGTGCCTTCGACCGCGGTCGTCGGAATCGTCAGCACGTTCTCGGCCTTCCCGGCCGCGATGGTGACGTCGGCCGCGAGGCCGGAGAAGACGCGCACGTCGCCCGGGATGTGGCAGGTGAGCGTGTTGCCGCCGCCCGAACCGCCGCCACCCGAGCCGTCGCCGCCGACCGAGCCACCCGGGCCAGCCGACCCGCCGCCCGCGCCCCGAGCCTCTGGCTCGGCTGCCCGATGGTGGCCAGCGCCG
>NZ_PSTT01000140.1 GCF_002931235.1 Subtercola sp. Z020
GGGCCGTGATGATCTTCGTGGTGCCGCCGAGCGGTACGGGGTCGCCGGCTCCACCACCACTGAACCCGCCGCCCCTCCCGCGAGCGCGGTGACGACCGCAGGCGCCGGCGACCCCGTACCGCTCGGCGGCACCACGAAGATCATCACGGCCCTCGTCGTGCTGAGCGCGCATCCGCTCGCCGCTTCGACGCCCGGCGACCCGGTGGTGATCACCGCCGAGGACTACGCCGACTACGTGAAGTACATCTCCGAGAGTTCGCGAGCGGTCTCGTTCATCACCAATGAGAGCTGGAGCGAGCGCGACATGCTGCTCGCGATGCTGCTCGGCTCCAGCAACAACCACAGCGACGCTCTCGCCCGGTGGGCGTTCGGCACCACCGACGGCTACCTGTCGGCCGCGGCGTCGTGGTTGGCAGCGAACGGGATGACCGGCACGACGGTCGCAGACACCACCGGCCTCAGCGAGAACTCGGTGGGAACAGCCGCCGATCTCACGCGGATCACCCAGCTCGCCTTCGAGACACCGGTGATCGCCGAGATCATGGCGCTGCCGTCGGCGACGCTGAACGGCAACCGCCAGGTGACGAACCTCGCGACCTACCTTCCCGACCTGGGCGTGACCGGCCTGTCGCTCAGCTACACCGACGAGGCCGGCCTCTGCCTGCTCTACAAGGCGACCGTTCCGCTGGCGACGGCCGACGGAGCGGCGGGCGCTGGGGCGGCGGCCGGCGGAGCAGCGGGCAGCGGCGCAGCGGGCGGCGCAAGCGCCACCATCTACGGCGCCCTGCTGCGGGAGCCCGACTACCCCACGCTCGAGGCCGACCTCACGGCGCTGGTCGGCAGCGCATCCACCAGCCTGAAGCCGACGGTGCTCGCCGCCCAGGGCGACCCCTTCGTCGAATACTCCACCGGCTGGGGCCAGACCGCGCGGGGTGTCGCCGCCGCTTCAGAATCGCGGATGCTGTGGGCCACCACCCCCGTCGACCACACCGTCGCGCCCCTCACGTTCAGCACCGCCCGCAGCGGGAGCGCCGCCGGAACCGCCAGCTTCGCGCTCCCCGCCGGAGCCGTCGACGTGCCTCTCACGCTCGACGGTTCCCTCATCGACCCCGGGCCCCTGTGGCGCCTCAGCCACCCGGTCGAGGTCATCGGCGCGCTCATCGCCTCCCGCGGCTGACCCGGCCCCGCGGCTGACGCTGGCCGCGCGACGAAAAGTCCGCCAGGACGGAGCTGAGCGAAACCGACGTCATATTCGCGGCGGATCGGCTGAGCTCCGTCCTGGCGGACAGGGAGCGAGCGGCGAAGGCTAGACCAGCGCCTCGCCGGGCTCCTGGTCTTCTTCGTCGGCGACGGGCGAGTCGCTGTGCGCCGCGTCGAACGAGTAGCTCACGTGGGTCTCGCCGTTCAGCTCGCGCGTGCTGATCGCGTGGTATTCGAAGTTCGCCTCGATGCCGTCGACGAGCGCGATGACGCCGAACGTCTTGTCGTACTCTCCGCCGACGAAGATGCGCTTGTCGGTCTGGCCGACGAGCGGCCCGTCGGTGTACTCGACGACGTAGGTGTTCGGGGTGTCAGTTGCATCAGTCATGGTTCAACCGTACCGGGCCGAGAGGTCAGCTCTGGCTGCCGATGAAATTCCAGTGCCCCGTCGACACCGAAACCACCACAGCGGCCAGCGCGACGACGACCGCGAGCGCCACCAGCACACCTTCGCGCCAGCCGAGAACGGATGGCCGGGCGTACGTGCGCACGCCGACCGATCCGAATCCGCGTGCCTCCATCGCCGTCGCGAGCTTGCTGCCGCGCCGGATGGAGAGCACCAGCAGCGCGAACCCCTGGCTGGCGAAACGCCGGATGCGCCCCGAATCCCCGACGCCCCGCGCCCGCCGGGCGAGTTCCAGCGACCGCCAGTCGTCGAGGAACAGTCCCACCAGTCGCAACCCAGCCAGCCCGCCGAGCACGAACCGGCTCGGCAGGTGCAGCACCTGCGCGAGCCCGTCGGCGAGGTCGGTCGGGTCGATCGTCACGAACAGCACGACCGCCGGCAGCCCGATCGCCAGAACCCGCAGGAACGTGGCGATCGCCAACTCGATCGAGCCGTCGGTGACGTTGATCAAGGCGAACTGAAAGTAGACCTCACCAGACGGTCGCCCGTAGAGCACGGTCGTCAGCGCGGCCGCGGGGGCGGCGATGAGTACCGGCAACGTGCGGAGCAAAAAGGTGCGCAGCCCGAGCCCGGCCCAGAAGAACAGCACCGACTCCAGCGCGAGGGCGACGCCGGCCGAGACCGCGTCGATCGTGAGCACCAGCGCGACGCTCAGCACGAGCGCCGCCGCGAGCTTCGCGACCGGGTTGATGGCGTAGACCGCCTGCGTTCCCCGCGTCGGGTTCAGGATGCTCATGCCTCCCCCTCGCGCAGGGTGGGGCCGGGCATCCGGAACTCGCGGTCTGCGAGCGTGTCGACGAAGTCGGCGTCGTGCGTGACGGCGAGGAGGGCGGTGCCGGAGTCGAGCAGTTCAGCGAGCAGGGCGACGAGTTCGGCCCAGGTGCGGGAGTCCTGCCCGAAGGTGGGTTCGTCGAGCACGAGGAGGGACGGGCGCGTGGCGAGCACGGTCGCAACCGAGAGCCGGCGCTTCTCGCCGCCGGAGAGGGTGAACGGATTGGCCTCGGCGAGCGCGCTGAGGCGCAGGCGGCTGAGCAGTTCGTCGACCCGCTCGTCGATCTCGCGCTGCGGGAGTCGCAGCGCGCTCGGCCCGATCGCGAGTTCGCGGCGGAGCGTGGTGCCGAGGAACTGGTGCTCGGGGTCCTGGAACACGGTGCCGATGCGGGTGAGCAGCTCGCGCGAGGTCCAGCGGATGGGCGCGGGGCCCGCGCCCGCCGCGAACGTGTCGCTCGCCCCCAGAGTGAGGGCAGCGCCCGGCGCGGGTGCGGGCCCAGGAACGGAGCCCGGCCCCAATTCCGTTCCCGGCCCAACCCCCGCTCCCGGCCGGACCCCGCCTCCGCCGGCGCGTCCGGCGCCGCGCCGGCGAGCGCGCCGCGGGGCCGGGGCACCGGCGGGCGCGAGCAGCCCGGCCAGCGTGAGGGCGAGCGTCGACTTGCCCGCCCCGTTCGGCCCCGTGATGACGGTCGCGAGCCCGGCTTCGATGTCGAGCGTCAGCCCGGTCGCAACGGGCACCCCCTTCACCCGCTCGACACCGAGCCCCCGCGCCCGCAGCAACACGTCGTCGCCCTGCCTCTCCCCGCGCGAGACCGACACCTGCGAGCGAGAGGGACCGGCAGAGGTGGCCGTCTCGCCCGAAGCTGTCGGTCTCGCGGAAGCAGGGTGCGCGAGGGTGAAGGCGGGGGCGCGCAGGGGGCGCGCCGGCGGGTAGCCGGGCACCCAGACGCCGGAGGCGGCGAGCTCGGCACCGCGGGCGGCGAGCACGGCGCCGGGCGGCCCGTCGGCGAGCACCCCTCCGCCGGGAGCGAGCACGACGACGCGGTCGACGAGCGGGAGCCAGATCGAGACGCGGTGCTCGATCACGACGAAGGTGGCCTCCGAGTGCGCCAGCACGCGCGCCACAGCGTCGCGCACCTCCGCCACGCCCGAGGGGTCGAGGTTCGCGGTGGGTTCGTCGAGCAGCAGCAGCTGCGGCTGCATCGCCAGAACGCCGGCGAGGGCGAGGCGCTGCTTCTGCCCACCCGAGAGGGCTGACGTCGGGTGCGAGAGCGGGAGGTGCAGGCCGACCGCATCCAGAGCGTCACCGACCCGCCGCCAGATCTCGTCGCGGGGCACGCCGAGGTTCTCGGCACCGAACGCGACATCGTCGCCGACCCGCGCGAGCATGACCTGGGAGTCGGGATCCTGCAGCAGCAGACCGACCCGGCCCCGGGCATCCTGCGGCCGAGCGCCGCCGACGAGCAGCGAGCCGTGCTCGTCCCCCTCGTCAGCGGAACCGAGCACGCCCGCGAGCGCGCTGATCAGCGTGGATTTGCCCGCGCCGGATGCCCCCAGCAGCAGTACGCGCTCACCCGCACCGATCTCGAGGTCGAGCCCGTCGACGGCCCACGCCCGCCGCCCCGCGTGC
>NZ_PSTT01000141.1 GCF_002931235.1 Subtercola sp. Z020
CCCTCACCCTCACTCTCACCCGCACCCGCACCCGCACCCGCACCCGCACCCGCCACCCCGCACGCCGCGAAGGGACGCGAATCGTCCCTGCCCGCGAGCGGTGGAACGATTGCGGCCCCTTCGTGGGAGGCCGAAGCGCTCGGGAGGGTGACGGTGCTGGAGGTGGGGGCGGAGGCGCCGCGGAGCGCTCGGTTCGGCATCGACGCGCGGCCGCTCTCGGCGGCGGACACCGCGACGGCTGCGGCGGCTGCCGTCGCGCGCGCGTTGGTGGGCACGGCGGCCGCGAAACAAGCGGCCGCGAGAGGCGTGGGCTCGGAAGGGACGGGCGGCGCGGGCGCGGCGCGGCAGGACGTGCCCGCGGCGGGTTCGACGGCGGGCGGAGAGGATGGCGGGGCGGCGGAGGTGCTCGTGCTGGGCTCCGAGGAGTTCATCTCAGTGCCGCTCGCGATCGCCGATGAGCTCGGCGGCGGCGGGGCGCGGGCGGGGCGCGTGCGGTTCTCCACCACGACGCGGTCGCCGATCGCGCCACTCGACCGGGCGGACTACGCGATCGCGAGCGCGATCACGTTCCAGAGCCACGACCGCACGCATGACGGGTTCGGGACGCGGTTCGCGTACAACCTCACCCGCGGGGGGCGGCGGTTCGACGCGATCGTGTTCGTTCCCGAGCCGGAGGCCGACCGCGAACGGATGCTCGCCCCCGACGGTGTCGTCGAGGCGCTGCGCCGCGTCACCGACCACGTGATGGTCGCCCACCTGGTGCCGCACGAGCCGCACACCGAGGCTGCCACGTCACAACCCCTACCAGGGACCGCACCCGCCCCAGCAACAACAGCAGCAGCACCCGCACCCGCACCCGACGAGAGACGCCTTCCGTGACATCCACCCCCGCCGCGGCATCCGCCCAGAACACCGAGCACCGCACCCACACCGGCCCGGCCCCGCACGCAGGCCCGGCCCCGCTCGCCGGCCCGGCGTTCGGCTCGTACGAGGCCGCCGACGTGCAGTGGCTGCTCACCGACCTCGGCGACGCCCGGCTGGAGGCGCCCGCCGCAGAGCGCGAGCGCGACATCCAGAGCGGCAGAGCGAACTACGCCGAGTCGCTGCCGGTCGAGTACGTGCCGAGCGCGGAGTACCAGCAGCTCTTCACCGAGGCGCTCGCCCGGTCGAGCCGCCGCGTGGCCGTCGCGGTCGGCATCGTGGCCGAACAGATTCTCGCGGAGCGCGCCGGGCAGCCCGTGCTGGTGTCGCTCGCCCGCGCCGGCACGCCGATCGGCATCCTCGCCAAGCGGTGGATCGAACGGATGCACGGGGCCGAGGTTCCGCACTACACGATGAGCATCGTGCGCGGCGTCGGGCTCGACCAGGTCGCCCTCCGTCACCTCGCCGCCCACGTCGACCCCGCGCGCGTGATGTTCGTCGACGGCTGGACGGGCAAGGGCGCCATCGCCCGCGAACTCACGGCCGCGCTCGCGCTCTTCGAGCAGACCGACGGCATCCGGTTCGGCGACGACCTCGCCGTGCTCGCCGACCCCGGCCACTGCGTGCGCCTCTTCGGAACCCGCGACGACTACCTCATTCCGTCGGCCTGCCTGAACTCGACCGTCTCGGGGCTGGTCTCCCGCACCGTGTTCAATCGCGAGCTGATCGGGCCAAACGACTTCCATGGGGCGAAGTTCTACCGTGAGCTGCTGCCGAACGATGTCTCCCACGACTTTCTGGATGCCGTCTGCGCCCATTTCGACGACGCCGGCGTGCGCGCCGAGGTCGCTGCGGGGGTCGCCGAAGCGCAGACCGAGACAGCGAACGGCGAGCGCGAACCCTCCTGGATCGGCTGGCAGGGCGTCGAACGCATCAGCGCCGAGTACGGCATCGACAACGTCAACCTCGTGAAACCGGGCGTCGGCGAGACCACGCGCGTGCTGCTGCGGCGGGTTCCGTGGAAGGTGCTGGTGCGCCCCGAGGCGCGCGCCGACATCGCGCACGTGCTGCTGCTGGCCGAACAGCGCGGAGTGCCGATCGAGGAGGTCGCCGACCTGCCCTACAGCTGCATCGGCCTGATCAACCCGCTCGTGACCAGCGCGGAGGCCGACCGGTGAGCGAACCGCGACCCACCACCCTCGTCGCCTGCGACCTCGACCGCACGCTCATCTACTCGCCCCGTGCCTTCTGGCTCGAGGGCGACGATGCTGACGCGCCCGGGATGGTCGTCTCCGAGCTCTACCGCGGCGAGCCGATCTCGTTCATGACGCGCGCCGCCGAGACGCTGCTGCAGCAGCTTCGGCTCGAGAGCGTGTTCGTTCCCGTCACGACGCGCACGATCATCCAGTACCAGAGGGTACAGCTGCCGGGACCGACCCCCGCCTACGCCGTGACCAGCAACGGCGGGGTTCTGCTGGTCGACGGCGAACCGGATGCCGCGTGGTCGGCCTCGGTGCGTCGTCGCCTCGCCGAGCAGTCCGCACCCATCGCCGAGGTCACGGCCCTGCTCGAGAGCCGGGCGGCCGCGGCGTGGATCACGAAGGTCAACAACGCCGAGAACCTGTTCGTCTACGCCATTCTCGACCGGCCGGCGATGCCCGACGCGTGGCTCGCGTCGCTCGAAGCCACCTGCCGTGAGCTCGGCTGGACCGTCTCCGTTCAGGGCAGAAAGCTCTACTGCGTGCCGCAGTCGGTGACGAAACACGCCGCCGTCGCCGAGGTGCGGCGGCGAACGGGCGCGTCGACGGTGCTCGCTGCGGGCGACTCGCTGCTCGACCAGGGGATGCTCGAAGCCGCCGACCTGGCGTTCCGGCCGGCGCACGGCGAGCTCGACGAGGCGGGTTTCGTGGGGGGCAACCTGACGATCACGGGGTCTCGCGGCATCCTCGCGGGCGAGGAGCTGCTGCGGCTGCTTGGGGCTGCACTCGGCCGATTGGGCTGATCGGGGGCGAGTCCCCGAGAATGGGTCTCGACCGGTGAGCGGCCCCGGGCGTCCGCCACACAGCACGAGGAGAGCGATTTCGTGAACGACACCCACGACGTGACGCACCACGACGCCGACATCGCGATCGTCGGCGGGGGCATCGCGGGGCAGTCGCTCGCCGCGGCGCTCGGCGAGCTCGGCTCCCCGCTCCGCATCGTCGTGCTCG
Organism: Subtercola sp. Z020; assembly: GCF_002931235.1. GTDB lineage: Bacteria > Actinomycetota > Actinomycetes > Actinomycetales > Microbacteriaceae > Subtercola. The sequence goes on from NZ_PSTT01000141.1 coordinate 3,132, forward strand.
AAGGCGAAGGAACGCTCGGCTACCACACGAGCAGCCGCTCGGCCTCGCAGATGCAGCCGTCGTACGGCCCGCCGGAGATCCGCGCCCTGACCGCCGCGACACTCGCGCTGATGCCCGGCATCGAGCAGACGCTCGGAACGAGCATCCTGAGCCCCCGCCCCCTCATCTGGTGCGGTGTGCGCGGGTCGTCGGCACAGGTCGACTCGGTGCTGGCGTCGGTTCCGGATGCCCGGGAGGGCTCCATCGACGAAGCCGTGACGCGGCTGCCCGTGCTGCGCGCCTCGGCCCTCGAATCGGTCGCGTTCGACGAGAACGCGAAGGAGGTGGATGTCGCGGCCCTCCTCGGCCACTACCAGGCGCGCATGAGCGCCACCGGTGTCACGGTGCTGCACACCGCACGTCTCGCCGGCGCGACGCAGACCGCCGACGGCTGGACCCTCGCCGCCGGATCGCACCGGGTACACACCCGCACCGTGGTGAACGCGGCCGGAGCCTGGGCCGACCCGCTCGCGGAACTCTTCGGCAAGGCGCCGCGCGGGCTGCAGCCGTACCGCCGCACGATCACCGTGGCGCCCTCGACGTCGCGCGCGGTCGACCCCGCCTGGCCGATGGCGTGCGACATGGGCGACTCGTTCTACTTCCGTCCGCAGGGCGGTGAGATCCTCGCGTCGCCGCTCGAAGACGAGGCGAGCACGGCCGAGGATGCCCGCCCGCGCCCCACCGAGATCGACGCCGTGAAGCAGCGGATCAACGCCGTCACCGACCTCGCGCTCGGCCCCTCCACCCGCTCGTGGACGGGCCTCCGCACGCTGAGCGCCACCGGCCTCCCTGTCGTCGGCCGCGAGCCCGGCGA
>NZ_PSTT01000068.1 GCF_002931235.1 Subtercola sp. Z020
TGGGCGGGTGGGTGGCGAAGAGGCGGTTCATGAGGCCGGGCTTCAGGGGGTCGGCGATCCACATGTGCGCCATCGACGTCGACTGGCGGAGCATCGGGCGGCCGTAGTTCTCGAGTTTGACGAGGGCGCTGGCCAGGGCATCCGGGTGCCGGGTGGTCATGGCGCTGGTGGCGTCGGCGAGGTACTCGCGCTGGCGGGAGACGGCGAGCTGCACGACGGTCGCGACGATAGGGGCGATGACCGCGGCGACGAGGCCCAGCACGAGCAGCAGCGGGTTCGAGTTGTTGTTGCCGCGGCCGAAGAAGGCCATGCGGAGGAAGAAGTCCGCGATGAGACCGACGGCGACGACCAGCCCGTAGACGATCAGCGAGACGCGGATGTCGTAGTTCTTCACGTGCCCGAGCTCGTGCGCCATCACGCCTTCGAGTTCGGCGTCGGTCATGATGTCGAGCAGACCGGAGGTGACGGCGACGACGGCGTGCTGGGGGTCACGCCCGGTCGCGAAGGCGTTGGGGGCAGCGTCGTTGACGAGGTAGACGCGCGGCATCGGCATGCCCGACGCGATGGTGAGGTTCTCGACGATGCGCCAAAGCCTGGGGTTGTCGGCCTTCTCGATCTCGACGGCGCCGCTCGAGATGACAGCCTGCGAGGCGGCGAAGAAGTACTGCACGACGGCGAACCCGATGGCGAACACCAGGATGACGACGGTCAGCGAGAGGCTGTTGTAGAGGAACCCTGCGAGGTACCCGAGCCCGCCGATGATCAGCACGAACAGAACGAGGATGATGACGGTGTTGCGCTTATTCTGCGCTATCGCTCGGTACACAGGGCCTGCCGGGAACCGCGGAGACGCTTAGAACTGCACGCGCGGCGGCTCGGCGATGGCGGCGAGGTCGCTCACCTCGAAGAAGTCGCGCGAGTCGAAGCCGAGGCGCTTGGCGAAGGCATTGTTCGGAAAGACCTTGATCTTGGTGTTCAGCTCGCGCACGCCGCCGTTGTAGAACCGCCTCGACGCCTGCACCTTGTCTTCGGTGTCGACCAGCTCGGCCTGCAACTGCAGGAAGTTCTGCGAGGCCTGCAGCTGCGGGTACGCCTCGGCGACCGCGAAGATGCTCTTCAGCGCCGACTGCATGTGGTTCTCGGCGAGGGATGCCTCGGCTGGGCCCTGGGCGCTCAGCGTCTCGGCGCGGGCACGCGTGACCGACTCGAAGACGCCCTTCTCGTGCGCCGCATAGCCCTTCACCGACTCGATGAGGTTCGGCAACAGGTCGGCGCGCCGCTTCAACTGCACCGTGATGTCGCTCCAGGCCTCGTCGACGCGCACGTTCAGCGTCACGAGCGAGTTGTACGTCGCCCAGAGGTAGATGCCCACGATGACGACGAGCACAACGACGATGATGAGAGGGATGAGCCATTCCATGCCCACAACTATAACGACTGAGGGCTTCTCACACACGGCAGGTGCGGCAAGCTCCCAGCGACGACGGGCGGTGGATGCCGCGACCTACGACCGCGCTTCCAGAACGCGCTGCAACCAGGCGAACGACTCCTTCGGCGTGCGGTCGCGCGTGTTCGGATCGACGTGCACGAGCCCGTAGCGCAGGCTGTAGCCGGCCGTCCACTCGAAGCCGTCGAGCAGCGATCGCAGGTGGATCCCCTCGAGCCTGACGCCGCCGGCTCCGGATGCGCCCTCCGCGGCCGGGGCGGCGTCGAGGGCGGCGACCACGTGCTCGGTGAGGTAGTCGATGCGCCGGGCGTCGGCGATGCGCGGGGCGCCGGTCGCGGCATCCAGAACCACGCGGTCGGCGAGCCCGAGCCCGATCGAGGTGACGTGCACCGGGGGGAGCGCGGCGCCGTAGCGCGCGCCGAGTTCGGCGAGCGCGACCCCGAGGAACTCCGGCGCGTTCGGCAGCCCCGACGGCGTTCGGTCGAACTCCGGCCAGGGCGCGATGTGGAACGGCAGCGACCCCAGCGCGCCGCCCGACGCGCGAAGATCGCCCAGAACGCTGGGGAGAACTCCCGCCGCGATGCGCGTTGGGGAGGAGTAGTCCACGCCGTAGAAATCCAGCGGCTGGTGGATGCGCGCCAGATCGCCCCCGGGCGCCTCGAACAGCGGGCGCAGCACCCGGGCGAACGCATCGGGAACGTCGGGGTACGACCCCCGCAGCACCGCGTCGCCGAACATGTGGTTGTGCACGAGGTTCCACAGCTCGGCGAACTGCGTGTCGTCGTCGGAACTCGTCAGCGCCGACACCGGCGAGTACGCGTTCGCGATGCCGATCCGGCCCTCCACCGGCACCGCCCGCAGCGCCTCGACCGCGATTCCGTGCCCGAGCAGCAGGTGGTGCCCGGCGGGCAGGGCGTCGAGGCCGCGCGTGGAGCCGGGGGCGTGGCGCCCGAAGGCGTAGCCCTCGAGCATCACGGTGGCGGGGGCATCCAGAGTCACCCACCGGTCGACCCGGTCACCGAACTGCTCCCCCATGGCGTAGGCGTAGTCGCCGAAGCGGCTGGCGGTGTCGCGGTTCAGCCAGCCGCCCGCCAGTGCCGACGGCGTGTCCCAATGGAAGAGTGTGGCCATCGGGCTGACGCCCGCCGCGAGCAGTTCGTCGAGCAGTCGGTCGTAGAAGGTGACGCCGTCGCGGTTCAGCGAGCCGGATCCGGTCGGCTGAAGACGCGGCCAGCCGAACGAGAAGCGGTACGAGCCGACCCCGAGCCCGGCGAGCAGGGCGACGTCTTCGGAGACGCGGTGGTAGTGGTCGGCAGCGACATCCGCCGTCGCCCCGCCCTCGATGCGGCCGGGCTGGTGGCTGAAGTCGTCCCAGACGGAGGGTTCGCGACCGCCGTCGCGCACCCCGCCCTCTATCTGGAACGCGCTCGACGTGATGCCGAGCACGAGGCCCGCCGGGAGCCTGGTCGCGAACGCTTCGGCCTCGCCCTGGGCGGTGTCGCGGGCATCCACACGCCGTCTGCCGGCTCCGGATGCCCGGCGGGGCCCGCCCGCACCGCTCGGCCCGGGGCCGCCGACGCTGCTCGAGGATCGCGGGCCGCTGGAACCGATCGGGCCGCTCATGCGCCGGCCACGGCGTCGCGGTGGGTGTCGGCGTCGCGGTGGAGGTCGGCGCCGCTGTGGTTGCCGGCGTAGCGGTGGATGTCGGCGTCGCGGTGGATGTCGGCGTCTGGGTCGGCGTCTGCGGTCATGATCTCCTCGACCGCTCGAACGAGGGCCCTGATGGTTGCCGGAAAAGCGGTGCATTGCACTGTATCCCGCGCGGCCGCGGCGGCCGGGCGCCGATCGCCGGGGACGTGACAACAGGCACGCATGTTGCATGCAACCGCATGGGGCTTTGACTTTGCGGCGAAATGCTTGCTAAATGGAAGAACGTGTCAGGTGTCATCAGGGGAAGTACCGAGGGCGCGCCGGCGGGGCCGGCTGCCCCGCGTTCGCGATTCCGCCTGCTGGTCGCGCTCTCACTCGTCGGGCTGCTCGGGGCCGCCGGGGCGTCGCTGACGACGGGGGCTCTGGATGCCGTGGCGGCGCCCGCGCCGGCCGCCACCTCCACGGCTGCGCCCGACGCTGCCGCCACCGAGGCAGTGCCTACCCCTGGGGCCGCCCCCGACGCCGCCGAGGCAGTGCCTGACGCTGCAGCGGAAGCGCAGGATGACGCCACCGCAACGCCGACCCGCACCACCGCGCCCGACGCCGCCGCAGACGAAGAGGCCGCCGCGGAAGCGCCGACCCCCACCACCGTGCCCGGTGCGGCCGCAAGCGCCGACGCCGCCGCGGAAGCGCCGACCCCCACCGCCGCACCCGACGCTGCCGCGCCCCTGGCCCCCAGCCCCGCGCCGAGCATCGCGCCGGGGGCGCCGAGCGC
>NZ_PSTT01000065.1 GCF_002931235.1 Subtercola sp. Z020
CGGCTGGGCGGCCGGCGGGTCTGAGGGGTGCGCCGGGGCGGGCGGCGGCGCGAAGCCGCCGGCGCCGGGCGACACGATGTTGCGCGCGCGGTTGGCCACGTCGGGGTCGGCCACGATGTCGTAGCGCGACGCGATGACCTGCATCGTCGACGTGTAGTCGCGGCGGCGCCGGGTGAGCGTGTACGCCACGATGCGGAACAGCATGCCGAACCCCGCACCGATCAGCACGGCCGCGCCGAGGAATGCGAACGACGACGCCGCCGGCTGGAAGATGATCAGCAGCAACCCGAGGAACAATCCGAGCCAGGCCCCGCTCACGGCACCGCCGACGGCGACCCGCCCGTAGCTCAGCTTGCCGGTCACGCTCTCGACGCTCTTCAGCTCGCTGCCGACGATCGAGAGCTGCGCCACCGGGAAGTCGGCGCGGGCGAGAACGTCGACCGCCTGTTGCGCCTCGTCGTAGGTGTCGTAGGTGGCCACGACATCACCCCGGGGGATGCGTGGTGTCAGCGGAGAGGTACGGCCTGGCCCTGCGAGCGGATTGGTCACGGCATCCATTCTCCCATGCCTGCCCTGAAGCCGCCTGAGGAGCACAGCACCCTCGAACGGTCTAAGTTGGAGGGGTGAGTGCCACCAGAGTCTTCGTCGCCCGATTGGCCGGGTGCACCGTCTTCGACCCGGCCGGCGACCGACTCGGCAAGGTGCGGGACGTTCTGGTCGTCTACCGCAACGCCCTCCCCCCGCGACTGGTCGGCCTGATCGTCGAGATTCCGGGCAAGCGGCGCGTCTTCGTGAGCATCGGGCGCGTCACGAGCATCGGCAGCGGCCAGATCATCACCACCGGCCTCATGAACGTGAGGCGCTTCGAACAGCGCGGCGGCGAGGTGCGCGTGATCGCCGAGATCCTCGGGCGCCGTGTCGGCTTCATCGACGGCTCGGGGCAGGCGACCATCGAAGACGTCGCCATCGAGCAGTCGGGCCCGGGCGAGTGGAGCGTGTCGCAGCTGTTCCTGCGCCGACCGAAGACCAGCGCGAGCCCGTTCGGCAAGGGCCCCACGGTCTTCGCCACGTGGAGCGAGGTGCGGGAGCTCGGGCAGACCGGAGAATCGCAGTCGGCGGAGCAGCTGATCGCGACCTACGCAGACATGAAGCCGGCCGACCTCGCGACCACCCTGATGGACCTGCCGCAACTGCGCATGCTCGAGGTCGCGGGCGAACTGCCCGACGCGCGCCTCGCCGACGTTCTCGAAGAGATGCCCGAGAGCGAGCAGGTCGAGATCATGAACCAGCTCGAAGACACCCGCGCCGCCGACGTTCTCGACCAGATGCAGCCCGACGACGCCGCCGACCTCATCGCCCAGCTCAGCGAGGCGCGCGGTGAGGAGCTGCTGAAGCTGATGCAGCCCGAAGAGGCCGACGACGTGCGCATGCTGCTGGCCTACGCTCCCGACACGGCCGGTGGGCTGATGACCACGGAGCCGATCATCGTCTCGGCGGATGCGACCGTCGCCGAGGGGCTCGCCCTCATCCGTCGGCACGAGCTCGCACCCGCACTCGGTGCGGCCATCTGTGTCACGCTCCCGCCGTACGAGCCGCCGACCGGGCGTTTTCTCGGCATGGTGCACTTCCAGCGGATGCTGAGGTATCCCCCGCACGAACGGCTCGGCTCACTGCTCGACGACGGGCTCGAACCCGTCACCGCCGAGACCAGTGCGGCAGAGGTCTCGCGCATCCTCGCCAGCTACAACCTCGTCTCCGTTCCCGTGGTCGATGAGAACCACCGCCTTGTCGGGGTGGTGACAATTGACGATGTTCTCGACTATCTGCTGCCCGACGACTGGCGAAGTCACGAGGGCGATGACCGAACGAGCAGACGTTCGGCGCCCTCCCTGCAGACGCGGGCCCAGGCGGCCAGCGGTCTGATCAAAGCACCCTCGGCCGGGCACGGCCAGCTGCGGCCGCAGGAGGCCCGTGAAAGGAGACTCGGCAATGGCTCGTAACTCGCCTGTCCGTTCATCCAACACGCGCCTCGACGCCCCGAAGGGGCTCCGCACGAGCGTGCTGCCGACCCGCAACCGTGCCGCCCGCGCCAGCCGCGACCGGTTCGGCCGCAGCACAGAGGCGATCGCCCGCGGCATGGGGACGCCCTGGTTCCTCGTCATCCTCACCGTCTTCGTGCTCATCTGGATCGGGTTCAACACCTACGGCCCGGAGAACTACCGCTTCGACTCGGCGGCGATCGGGTTCACCGCCCTCACCCTCATCCTGAGCCTGCAGGCCTCGTACGCTGCGCCGCTGATCCTGCTGGCGCAGAACCGCCAAGACGACCGCGACCGCGTGCAGATCGAACAGGACAGGCAGCGCGCCGAGCGCAACCTCGCCGACACGGAGTACCTGGCGCGCGAGGTGGTGGCGCTGCGGCTGGCGATGCAGGACATGGCCAGCCGCGACTTCATCCGCGCGGAGCTCCGCTCGCTGCTCGAAGAGCTGTCGGCCGACGACGACGCGAAGAAGCCTGCCGGCAGTGCCTGAGGCGCGGCCCCTCGGGTCTGCCGCCGGCCCTGACGACCTGGCCGACGGCATCCGGCTCGCCCTGGGAAGGGTCATCGACCCGGAGATCAGGAAGCCGATCACCGAGCTCGACATGGTGGGCGACATAGCCGTCGACGCGAGCGGGCGGGCGCTGGTCGACGTGCGCCTGACGATCGTCGGATGCCCGGCGGCGGCCACGATCGAGCGCGACGTCACCGCGGCCACCCTCGGTGTTCCGGGGGTCACGGGGGCCGAGATCCGGGTGGGAGTGATGACCCGCGAGCAGCGGGCCGCGCTCAGCGAGAGGCTGCGGGGGCCGGGCGGCGCTCGCACGATGCAGTTCGGCGCCGACTCGCTGACGCGGGTGATCGCGGTGACGAGCGGCAAGGGCGGGGTCGGCAAGTCGACCCTGACCGCCAACCTCGCTGTCGCGCTCACCCTGCAGGGCCTGCGCGTGGGGATCGTCGACGCCGATGTCTACGGGTTCTCGATCCCGGGCATCCTCGGGTTGACCGCCGGGGGCGTCGCGGTGAAGCCGACGCGGGTGGATGACATGATCCTGCCGCCGGTCGGCCACGGGGTGAAGGTGATCTCGATCGGCATGTTCGTCGACGACAACGCTGCCGTCGCGTGGCGGGGGCCGATGCTGCACCGCACGATCCAGCAGTTTCTGACGGATGTCTACTTCGGCGACCTCGACGTGCTGCTGCTCGACCTGCCGCCCGGAACCGGCGACGTCGCGATCTCGGTCGGCCAGCTGCTGCCGCACGCGGAGGTGCTCGTCGTGACGACACCGCAGCCGGCCGCGGCCGACGTGGCCGAGCGCTCGGGCGTGGTGGCACGCCAGACGGGGCAGCGCATCGTCGGGGTGATCGAGAACATGGCGGGGCTGCCGCAGCCCGACGGCACGCTGCTCGAGATCTTCGGTTCGGGCGGGGGCCTCGAGGTGGCGCGCCGTTTGTCGGCCGGCCAGCCCGCCGGCGGCAGTGGGGCCGCCACGGGCGCGGGCGACGTTCCGGCTGCGGCTGCTGCGGGTGTCGGCGTTCATCCCACGAGTGACGCAGGTGGCATCGGCGCCGCGGGAGCCACGGGCATCGGCGGGGTCGGTGGGGCGGCCGAGCTCGCGGTGCCGCTGCTGGCGTCGATCCCGCTCAGCGTCGCGTTGCGGAGCGGCGGCGACGCCGGCATCCCGATCGTGCTCGCCGACCCCGCCGACCCCGCCGCTGCCGCCATCCTCCGCGTCGCCGCCACCCTCGCGGCCCGCGGCCGCGGCCTCGCCGGCCGCCACCTCACCGTCACCCCCACCT
>NZ_PSTT01000142.1 GCF_002931235.1 Subtercola sp. Z020
CCCTCCGACCCCGCACCCGTCGCCAGCCCGCAGATCACCTCGCCGGGCAACGGACGCCTGGTCAGCGGCGGGTTCACCATCGCTGGCACGGCCGAACCGGGCAGCAGCGTGCAGGTCTCGGCGAGCAGCCGCTCCGACCCGCTCTGCGTGATCACGGTGGGCGACGACGGGTCATTCTCCTGCTCCACCGGTTCGCTGCCGAACGGGCCGGGAGTGCGGCTGAGGGTCGTGCAGCTCGCCGAGGGCTCCGCCAATCTCGACGACAGCGTCACGGTGAACGTGCTGAACGCGCCGACGGTGGAGTCGGGCTCAGCCTCCGGTGCGAGCACCGGCTACGGCACCGTGCGCGGCTCGGCGGCCGCGGGCGCGACCGTCGTCGCGTCGGCCGAGGGCGCCGCCGGGTCGTACCGCTGCACCGCGGTCGCCGACGGCTCGGGCAACTGGGCGTGCAACCTCGGCGCGGGCATTCCGAGCGGCGACCTCCGCGTGCGTGCGACCCAGACGACCTCGTGGAGCGGCGGTCCCTCGGCGACGAGCTCCGCCCTGACCCTGCGGATCGACTCCGATGCGCCCGCACCGCCCGCCATCACCGCCCCGGGCCCGGGTGCCTCGGTTCGGGCATCCGGAGCCGTCTTCTCGGGCACGGGCGAACCGGGCGCGCTGGTCACGGTGTTCGCGGGCTCCTTCGCGGCCTGCACGGCGACCGTTCGAACCGGCGCGTGGAGTTGCACCGGCGGCGAGTTGGCCGCGGGCCGGGTGGCGCTGTCGGCGATCCAGCAGGATACCGCGGGCAATGTCAGCGACGAGAGCGCCTCGTTCGGGGTGCAGTTCGTGGCGGCGGCCCCCGCCAGCCCGTCTCCGAACGCGACGGGCGCGCCGGGCGCCGGGGCCGGCGGGCCGCAGAACCCGGGCGCCGGTGCGGGAGCCGGGGCAGGAGCAGGCGCGGGCGGCTCCAACGGCACGGGCGGCGCGACCGGCGGCGAGAGCGGCAACGGCAGCACCGGGGGCACCGGCACTGACGGATCGGGCGCGGGCGGCTCCGGCACGGGCTCGGGTTCCGGCGCGCCGGGCGGCAACCCCGGCGGCGACCCGGGCAGCGGCGGCACCGGCTCAGACGGCTCGCCCGGCGGCCCGGCCGCACACGCCGATGCGCACGCCCGCGACGGCTCCTGGGCCGGATCCACCCGGTTCTCCGGCTCGCTCCAGCCGGTCTTCGGCAGCACCTCGGGCATGAACTGGCTGATCGCGCTCGGTGTCGCCGTCGCCGCACTGCTGCTCATCGCCGCGCCGGCGAGGCTCATGGCCGGGGCGCTCTCCGTCGCCTCGCACGCCCGGGCGAGGCGACGCGGAACACTGCTGACCGGCCGCAACCGTTCCCGCGACGAGTTCGAACGCGCCCCCGACCTGAGCATGAACCCGTGGCTGCTGGCCGGCATCGCCGTCGTCGCCTCGGCCGCGATCGGCATGCTCTCGGGACCGGTCGAGAACCAGCCCTCGTACCTCCGCCTGCTCGCGGCGATCGTCATCGCGTTCGGGGTTCTGAACGCCGTCTCCGTGCTGGTACCGAGAGCGCTCGGGTTCCGGATGCTCGGCATCCGTTCGACGATCACCTTCGCGCCGCGCTACCTCGCCCTCGCCGCTGTTGCGACCCTCGTGTCGAGGGTGTTCACCATCGAGCCCGCACTGCTCTTCGGACTGGTGCTCGCGATCGGCTGCGTCGAAGGGGCGAGCGTCAGCGCCCGCGCCCGGTTCGCAATGCTGCACCTGCTCTCCCTCGTCGTGCTCGGCGGCCTGGCCTGGACGACCGCGAGCGTGCTTCCCGCACTCAGCACACCGGCCGGCGCCTTCGCGACCGAGGTGCTCAACACGCTCGTGCTCGGCTCGTTCGGGGCCGCGGCGGTGCTGGTGCTGCCGTTCGGGCGGCTGAGCGGGCGGGCGCTGTTCGCCTGGTCGCGGGCGGCCTGGCTCGCGACGGCGCTCGGAGCATTCACCCTGCTCGCCGCAGTGGTCGCGCCCGCTGTCGCCCCCGCGGGCTCCGGGGTCTCGCTGGCCCCCGCGCCGGCCCTCGTGCCGCTGCTCCTCGTCGCGGTCGGGTTCGCCGCGGTGAGCCTGTCGGTGTGGGCGTGGCTGCGCTTCATCGCTCCGGCGCTGCGGTGACGGGCGGCGGGATGCGCACGGGCGGCGACGGCCGGATACGCGGCGACGCGGGTGCCGGAGCCAAGCGCGGTGGCGGCGACGCGGGCGCCGGCGCATCCTGGAGCCGACTCGCCGACGGAGCGCAGCAGAGCCTGACCGACCACTTCCAGAGCCGCCTCGTCGGCGCGCGGTGGCTGCACAACACGTCGCCGCTGCGGCTCGCCCAGCTGGCGACGTTCAACTACTGGTGGCTGGCGCACGCGGTCGAGGTGCGCGTCGACGGCGCCGAGCGGCGCGGCACGGGAGGGGGGCCGGATTCCGCTGCTGTGCACGCCAGCGCCCAGAGCGCCCGCACACCGAGCGCCCGCGCACGGATCGCCCTCGCCGAGAAGACCTATGCCGGCATCCTGTGCCGCAACCGCGGGCTGTTCAACCACTACTTCGACGACATGGGCTGGCTGGCGCTGGCGGCGGTGCGGCTGTTCGACGCGACGGGCTCCGAGCGGTACCTCGCCGATGCCGAGGCTCTGTGGGAGCACATCCGCGAGAAGGGCGGCAGCCGGGAGCGGCCGGGCGCGATCGCCTGGCGCGACACGCAACTCGACTACCTCAATGCGCCGACGAACGGCGCCTTCGCGATCCTCTCGGCCCGGCTGGCCACGCGGGTCGCGGCTCGCGAGGGGGTGCGGGCTGGCGCCGCGCGCTACGCGGCTGCGGCCGACGAGTCGCTCGAGTTCTTCACCCGCACGCTGGTCGCCGGGCAGCAGGCCGCGATCGACGAGGGGCTGCCCCCGGGGCCGGCAGACCTCGTCGCCGACGGACTCAACCGGCAGGGCGACGGAGCCCTCGACACGGGATGGCTCTTCAGCTACAACCAGGGGCTCTATGTCGGCGCGCTCGTCGAGGCCTTCGACCGCACCGCCGACGCCGCACAGCTCGACCGCGCGGTGCGCACGGCGGTCGCGACGCTGGCAGCGCTCGCGCCGTCGGGTCGCTTCGTCGGCGAACCGGCGCGCCTCGGCGAGCGCGGTGGGGGCGACGCCGGCCTGTTCAAGGGCATCTTCCTCCGCTACCTCGAACTCCTCCTCGAGCGCCTCCCGGTCGATGGTGAGGGGTTCCGGATGCTCGCGCCCCCCTTCACGGCGATGACCGACCTGCTGGCGGCAGCGGTTCCGCCCCCGCCCGTCGGCGTTTCTCGGCCGACCTCTCCGCTTCCCGGCGCTTATCCGCCGGTGTTCCCGCTCGTCGACGATGACTGGGCCGCCCCTCCAGCAGCGCCCGCGCGCACCGCCACCCGCACCACCTCTCCGCGCACCACCGCTACCCGCACCACCGCTACCGGCACCGCCGCACCGACGACCGCGCTCACGACGCAACTCGCCGCGGTGATGGCGGTCGAAGCGCGCGCCCGCTTCGAGCTGCACCGAGCATCCCGCACCACTCCCCCGCACTGATCGCCCTCCGGCGCCACCCCCCGCCGCCAAGTGCCGCGGGTGAGCCGCGGCACTTGGCGGCGGGGGGTGGCGCCGGAGGGCGATCAGTGCGGGGGAG
>NZ_PSTT01000051.1 GCF_002931235.1 Subtercola sp. Z020
CGTGCGGGTGGCCCCCGCCGGCCGCCACCCGCACGCATCCCCGCACCTGCGACCCACCGCGCGCAGACACCCGCACCCGCGGCCCACTGCGCGCAGGCATCCGCACCCGGCTCACCGCGCGCAGGCACCCCGCACCCGCGGCCGCCGGGCGCCGCCCTGCGGCTGCCGGCCGCTGGCCGCCCCTGACCGTCCGTCCCAGAACACCGCCACCCCACCTCGGGCGCTGCGCGATCGACGCGGCCCGGCGAACGCGACTCGGCCGGCGGCCACCCGCGGAGGCGGCACGGCGAGGGCGGCTCGGCCGCCACCCGCCACCACCACTGTCCCACCTCAGGCGCGCGGGTGCGCCGCAAGGTAGGTGCTGCGGAGCCGCTCCGTCGTGACGTGCGTGTAGATCTGGGTGGTTCCGAGACTCGAGTGACCGAGCATCTCCTGCACGGCGCGAAGGTCGGCTCCCCCGTCGAGCAGATGCGTCGCCGCCGTGTGCCGGAACGCATGCGGACCCTCCGGGCCCGATCCCGGCACGCGCCCCAGCAGTTCGGCGACCAGCGCGTAGACGGCCCTGGTGCCGATCCGCCCCCCGCGCGTGTTGAGGAACAGCGCCCCCGCCGCCGACTCGCCTCGACCACGTGACGCGGCTGCACCACCCGGGCCGAGCGGGCTGCCCTGGCCGAGCGGACCACCCGGGCCGAGCGGGCGGCCCGGGTCGACTGCACCACTCGACGAGTTCGTCGACGCCGCAGCCGCCCGCTCGATCAGCATCCGCCGCCCGTGGGCGCGGTACGCACCGATCGCCTCCGCCGCGGGGGCACCGAACGGCACGACCCGCTGCTTCGAGCCCTTGCCGGTGACCAGAACGGTGCGCCGCTCGTCGTCGAGGTCGTCGACGTCGATTCCGACGATCTCGGACACACGGAGCGCCGACGCGTAGAGCAGCTCCACGATCGCGCGATCCCGCTCGGCCACCGGGTCTCCTGCGGCCGCCCGCTCCTCAAGAAGCCCGAAGATCGACTGCATGGATGCCCGGCTGAGCACCCTCGGAAGCGACCGTTCCGGCCGGGGCGCCCTCAGCCGAACGGCCGCGTCGCCCGTCTGCCTCTTCGTTCGTGTCAGCCACCCCGAGAAGCTCTTCGCCGTCGCGGAGCGCCGCGCCATCGTCGCCTTGGACAACCCCTGGTTCGAGGCCGCCCACAGCCAGTCCCGCAGCAGCTCGAGCGTCACCTCCGCCCCGCTCGCCCCGCCCGCGACCGCGCCATCCGCCGTCACCTCGTCCGCCCCCGCCGCGCTGCCCGGCGCCCCCTCCGCCGAACGCTCGACGAACGGCACCCGGCCGGCGCCGATGGCGAGATCGGATGACTGGCCACGGTCGGGAACGCGTTGCGCACGGTCAGCGGCCAAGCGGCGGTCGGCGGCGAAGGCCAGCAGGTTCGCCAGGTCGGAGCGGTACGCCCGCACCGTGTTCGGCGAGTAGCCGCGTTCGAGCGCCAGATGCGACAGGAAGTCGTCGGCGTTCTGCTCGAGGCTCATACGGTCAAGGATGCCTGACCCGGGCACCCTCTCACTCGGCCGGCTGGGCGTGGCGGGAGAACGCCTCGCGCTGCCCATCCGGAGCCATCGCCTCGATGCGCGCGACCAGATCGACCGGAAAGCTGTTCGCGAAGGGGTAGTCACCGACCGGAACCACCGAATGCACCACCTGATCGGGATACACCTGCACGAGGTTGATCGACTGCCCGCCGTTCACTCCGTCGAGGCGACCCGGCCCCGCCGACAGATCGAGCGTGTAGCAGGTCGCGGCTGCCACTGAGATCGGAACCCCGGCGAAGAGCGACGTCGTCGTGTAGTGCAGGTGGCCGCCCAGGATGCCGCGTACGTCCGTTCCGCGGATGACGTCGGCCAGCAGGTGCTGCTCCTGCAGTTCGAGGATCGGCATCAGCGGAAGCGTCGTCGGGATCGGCGGGTGGTGCAGTGCCACGATCGTGCCGTGCGGCGCGGGCTCGGCGAGGTGCCCACCCAGCCATTCCAGCTGCTCAGCGGTCAGTTCCCCGTGGTGGAAACCCGGCACGGAAGTGTCGAGCGCGATGAGCCGCAAACCGTTCAGGTCGAACACCCGGTCGATCGGCGCATCCTCGCCCGGCCCGCCGGAAAGGTCTCCGACCGGCTCGTCGAGAAGTTCCGATCGCATCCGGCCGCGAACATCGTGGTTGCCCATCACCCACACCAGCTCGGCACCCAACCGTTCGGCGACCGGCTCGACCAGCGCTCGAACCCGCGCGTAGGCATCCTGCTGCCCGAGGTCGGTAATGTCCCCGGTGAAGACCAGCGCGTCGATGTCGATCCGCGACCGTTCCAGCTGCGCCAGCGCCCGCGCGAGCGTCGAATCCGTGTCGACGGTGCCGTAGAGCTTCGCCCGATCCGCGAGGAAATGGGTGTCGCTGAGATGGGCGATGACGTGGGTGGGTTCGCTCCGTGCGGGCATGCCTCCATCCTGCCAAACACCACCGACGTCGGAGCCTCACCCGCCCGGCACCTCACCCACCCAGCACCTCACCTCACCTCACCGCACCTCACCCGGCACCTCACCCACCCCGCACCCGCCAGACGCGTCACCCGCTCCTCACCGCGCACCACCCCTCGTTCCGCTCCTCGACCGCCCGTTCGAGCGAGAGCGCACCGAGTGCCGCCTGAGCCATCGCCACACTGATCCCCGCCCGGCGCGCGATCTCCTCCGTCGACCGTGGCGAACGCCCGCTGACCGCATCGAGAACGCGCACGTGTTCCGCCGGGCGACGGCGCCCGCGCTCGGCGGGGCACTCCTTCTCTCCCGCCGACTGCACCCCCTCGATCGCCAGCATCGGCTGCCGCCCGGCGTCGTGCCCGAGCAACTCCATCACGTCGCTCGGGCTCGTGATGCAGACGGCATCGAAGTCCCGGAGGAGACGATGGCATCCGGCCGAGGAGAGCGACGTCACCGGACCGGGCACGGCTCCGAGGGGGCGACCCATTGCGGCGGCATGAGCGGCGGTGTTCAGCGACCCACTCCGCACCCCGGCCTCCACCACGACCACCGCCTGCGCCGCCGCCGCGATGAGCCGGTTGCGCTGCAGGAAGCGCCATTTGGTGGGAGCCGCGCCGCAGGGCAGCTCCGACAGCACCGCCCCGACATCCGCAATGCGGGTGAGCAGTGCGTCGTGACCGCTCGGGTAGAAGCGATCCACCCCGCCCGCCAGGAACGCGTAGGTCTGGCCCGACGTCGCGAGCGCCGAACGGTGCGCCATACCGTCGATGCCGTAGGCGGCCCCCGAGGCGATACCGAAACCCTCGTCGGAGAGCCCTGCCGACAGTTCCATCGCCATGTGCTCCCCGTAGCCGGTCGCCGCCCGTGCACCGACGATGGCGATCGCCCGGCTGAGCCCCGCCGCAGCCCGGGGCCTGCCGCGCACCCAGAGCGCGAGGGGCTGATGCAGCCCGAGGTCGGCGAACGCAACCGGCCATTCCGCATCACCGGGTATGACCAGGCGCGCTCCGCAGCGTGCTGCCTGGCGCATCGAGGTGAGCGGCGACG
>NZ_PSTT01000090.1 GCF_002931235.1 Subtercola sp. Z020
GCGCGGGGCCTGTGGATAAGTTGGGGCGTGGGGTGGGGGATGTGGGGATGATGGGCGGATGCCCCGCCACACCGCCCTCCCGCCCGAATACGCCGTGCGTCCGTTCTCCGTGCGCCAAGCCAAGGCGCGGGGGTTCAGCAAGAGGCGGCTCGACGGCGCCGACCTAACCGCTCCGCACCGCGGAGTGCGCACGCGGCACGCGACCGTTCAGACCGTGCAGGATCAGGTGGCCGCCTACCTCCCGCGGCTGCTCGCCGAACAGTTCTTCAGCCACACAACGGCGGCGCGGCTCTGGGGTCTTCCGCTCCCCCGCGCCTTCACCCCTGCCGAACCCCTGCACGTCGCGACCCCCGACCGCGTCAACCGCGCCCGCACGGCGGGCGTCGTCGCGCACCGCCTGACACCGCCGACGCATCGGGTTGTGCGGGTGGGGCGGGTTCGGGTGGGTGACGCGGTGAGCACGTGGCTGCAGCTGGCGAGCATCCTGAGCGTGGAGCAGCTGGTGGCGGTCGGCGACGCCCTCGTGCTCGACCCGGTGCACCCCGACCGGGAGGCGCCGGCACCGCGCCCGTATGCGAATCCGGAGGAATTGCGGCGGCGGGTGCGGGCGTTCCGGGGGCCCGGCAAGCGGCGACTGGTCGACGCGCTGGAGCTGGTTCGGCTCGGGGTCGAGTCGCCGAAAGAGACCGAGCTGCGGCTGCTGATCATCCGGAGCGGGATGCCGGAGCCCGCCGTCAACGTACCCGTACCGGTGCAGCGGCTGTCGTATGTGCCGCGCGTCGACCTCGTCTATGCCGAATGGAAGGTTCTCGTTGAGTATGACGGGCAGCAGCATCGGACGGACCCGGCGCGCTTCGCGCACGACAATGCACGCGCGGCAGCGCTACGGGAGTCGGGCCACGTGCTCATCACGGTGCTGAAAGGCGGGCTGGCGGGCGCCTCCGCACGGGCCGAGACCGCCGAACGGGTGCGGCGTGCGCTGCTGGCGGCGGGCTGGCGCCCGACGGGGAACTGCCGCGAGGAGCCTGCTCTGCGGCCGAAGGGCATACGCCGCCCGCAGGAGGGAGCAGGCGGCCGCGACCAGGAGTTCGCGACCGCCGCTCCGCAGGAGGGAGGAGGCGGCCGCGACCGCCTCTCAGCAGGCGGGCGCCCGATAGAATCGGGGGGCCTGCCCACGCATTCCGAAGGAGCCCCTCCGCGTGTCTGACACCGCTTCACCGTTCACCTCTGCCGCCGACGAGACCGCCGCCCCGGCATCCGGTGCCCGACCCGCGGTCGACAGCGTCGCGGTCGCCACCGCGACGCCCGACAAGGAGCAGCCGTACGCCGCGCTCGGGCTGAAGCCCGACGAGTACGCGCGCATCCGCGAGATCCTGGGCCGCCGGCCGACGAGCGGCGAGCTCGCGATGTACTCGGTGATGTGGAGCGAACACTGCTCCTACAAGTCGAGCAAGATGTACCTGCGCCAGTTCGGGTCGAAGACGACTGAGAAGATGCGCGAGAACCTGATGGTGGGCATCGGCGAGAACGCCGGCGTCGTCGACATCGGCGAGGGCTGGGCCGTCACGTTCAAGGTCGAGTCGCACAACCACCCGAGCTACATCGAGCCGTTCCAGGGCGCGGCGACCGGCGTCGGTGGCATCGTGCGCGACATCATCTCGATGGGTGCGCGCCCGGTCGCGGTCATGGACCAGCTGCGCTTCGGCGACATCGACAACCCCGACACCGCCCGCGTGGTGCACGGCGTCGTCGGCGGCATCAGCTTCTACGCGAACTGCCTGGGGCTGCCGAACATCGGCGGCGAGACGTACTTCGACTCCGTCTACCAGGGCAATCCGCTGGTCAACGCCCTCGCGGTGGGCGTGCTGCGGCACGAAGACATCCACCTCGCCAACGCGACGGGCGCAGGCAACAAGGTGGTGCTGTTCGGGGCTCGCACCGGCGGCGACGGCATCGGCGGAGCATCCATTCTGGCGAGTGACACGTTCTCTGCAGGCGGGCCGACCAAACGCCCGGCCGTGCAGGTCGGAGACCCCTTCGCCGAGAAGGTGCTGATCGAGTGCTGCCTCGAACTGTTCCGCGAGAAGCTGGTCGAGGGCATCCAGGATCTCGGGGCCGCCGGCATCTCGTGCGCGACCAGCGAGCTCGCCAGCAACGGCGACGGCGGAATGTACATCGAGCTCGACAAGGTGCTGTTGCGCGACCCGTCGCTGACCGCCGAAGAGATCCTGATGAGCGAGAGCCAGGAGCGCATGATGGCCGTGGTTCAGCCGTCGAAGCTCGAGGCGTTCCTCGCCGTTGTGGAGAAATGGGATGTCGAGACCAGCGTTCTGGGCGAGGTCACCGACAGCGGGCGGCTGATCATCGACTGGCGCGGCGAGCAGATCGTGAACGTGGAGCCGCGCACCGTCGCGGTCGACGGCCCGGTCTACGACCGCCCGGTCGAATACCCCACCTGGATCGACAAGCTGCACGATGACAACGCGCTCTCGCTGCCCCGGGCATCCGGAGCCGACGAACTCAGACAGCAGGTGCTCGCCCTGCTCGGCAGTGCGAACCTGGCCGGCAAGGGCTGGATCACCGACCAGTACGACCGGTACGTGATGGGCAACACGGCGCTGTCGTTCCCCGACGACGGTGGAATGGTGCGCGTCGACGAGGAGTCGGGGCTCGGCTTCGCGATCGCGACGGATGCGAACGGGCGCTACTGCCAGCTCGACCCGTACTTCGGCGCGCAGCTCGCGCTGGCCGAGGCGTACCGCAACGTCGCCGTCACGGGCGCCGTGCCGGTGGCCGTCACCGACTGCCTGAACTTCGGCAGCCCGGAGAACCCCGAGGTCATGTGGCAGTTCTCGCAGGCCGTGGCGGGGCTGTCGGATGCCTGCCTCGAGCTCGAGATACCGGTCACCGGTGGCAATGTGTCGTTCTACAACCAGACCGGCGGCGCGCCCATCCACCCGACGCCGGTCGTCGGCGTGCTCGGCGTGATCGACGATGTCGCCCGCCGCATCCCGAGCGGCTGGCAAGACGAAGGCAACAACATCTACCTGCTCGGCGTGACGCGCGAGGAGCTCGACGGGTCGGCATGGGCCGGCACCATCCACGACCACCTCGGCGGGCGCCCGCCCGTCGTCGACCTCGCGCGCGAGGCGTCGCTCGCCGGCCTGCTGCACGCGGGTGCGATGCAGGGCCTGCTCGCATCGGCGCATGACCTCTCCGACGGGGGGCTCGCCGAGGCGCTGGCCGAGGCGGTGCTGCGCTTCGGCGTGGGCGCTCGGGTGTGGCTCGACGAGCTGATGCTGCGCGACGGCGTCGACCTCACGACGGCGCTGTTCAGCGAGTCGACCGGCCGGGTGATCGTGTCGGTTCCGCGCGAGGACGACGTCAAGTTCATGGGGCTCTGCGAGGGGCGCGATTACCCGGTGCTGCGCATCGGCGTGACCGACAGCGGGGCCGAGGGGGATGCCGCGCTCGACATCCAGGGCCAGTTCGCGATCGGCCTCGCCGAGCTGCGAGCCACCCACCGCGGCACCCTCCCCGCCCGCTTCGCC
>NZ_PSTT01000105.1 GCF_002931235.1 Subtercola sp. Z020
GGGCGGGACGTGGCGAGCCCCGTTCCGCTGGTGCTCGGCGGTGCGGCCTTCGTCGTGAGCCTCGTGCTGGCTCTTGTCGAGGTGGCGGATGCCAGGGCATCCGATCTCGGATTCGTGACGCTGCCCGTGATCGAGCCGCGCCTCTGGTGGGTGGCCCTGCTCGGGTATGTGTTCACGCCGATCGTAGTGATCGTCGCCGCGGGGCTCGACCGGCTGTGGCAGCGCTCCGGCCTTCGCGACCGGTACTTCACGCCCAAGCCGCTCTACGGCAGGGTGCTGCGGCTGCTCACCTGGGCCGGCCTCGTGCTCGCGCTGTGGCACGTCGTGAACCTGGCGGCGGCTCTCTCCGACCTCTGGAGCAACCCGTGATGCGCCGCATGCTCGGCATAGCGCTCAGCGCCCTGCTCGCCATCGGCGGGGCGGCGACACTGGGTGGCGCTGCAGCTGCGCCGGCAGCCAGCCTCCCCGCAGTGTCGGCGGCTGCGGCCGCGGGCGACACGGCCCTCGACAGCACCGGCCAGGCGGCGATCGACGACGTGCGACGCTGCATCGCCTCGAACAAGCAGCTCAACGTCTTCTACCTGATCGATGCTTCGGGCAGCCTGTTCGAGTCGTCGGAGGGCGACAACGCGACCGATCCTGATTTCGTGCGCGCCGACATCCTGGGCAACAGCCTGCGGCAGCTCGCCGGGCTCGGCAACGGTGTGCAGGTGAACTACAGCGCGGGCTTCTTCGGCTCGACCTACAAGCCCGCGGCCGGCTGGTCGACGGTGACCACGGAGACCGCCGACGCGGCCGCCGGGTCGCTGGCCCAGAGCATCCGGGACCAGCCCTCGCTGAACAACACGGACTGGTCGGCCGGTATCGCCGGTGCCCAGGCGGCGCTGGCCAGCCAGCACGCCGCCAACAACGGCTGCCAGATGATGGTCTGGCTGACCGATGGCGCGCTCGACCTCGGTGGCAGCGACGCCGACAATGCAGCGGCGATCAACACGCTCTGCGGCAACGCGATCGACGGGTCGAGCCAGCCGGCCGAGGGGCTCGGGGCTTTCAACACCCTGCGCCAGAACGGCGTCGTCGTGGTCGGCGTTCTGCTGTCGGTGCATCCCGAGCAGAGTGGGGCGGCCGACCGCCAGTACATGAGGCCGCTGGTCGAGTCGTCGGGCCAGGTCAACGGCACAGCTGTGACCTGTGGGCAGTCCCCGCCGCCGAGCTCGTCGGTGAACGGTGCCCTGGTCGAGGCGAACGACCCGAGCCAGTTGGCCGTGGTGTTCGCGCAGCTGAGCGTGCTGATCAACGGGGGGTACCCGCATCCGTTCGACGCAGACGGCGGCTTCCAGGTCGACCCGGGGGTCGCGAGCTTCACCGTCATCACCTCGGACTCGGCGTGGGTGCTCACGCCGCCCGAGGGGTCGGCGCTGGCAGCCATCTCGGGCTCGGCCGCCTCAGCCGACGCGGCGGTCACGACCACGGGCGGGGCGATCCAGATCGACGTCGACGTCTCCCGTTCGGATCTCGAGGGGCGGTGGATGCTCGCCACTCCGGGAGGCGGAGACCGCCAGCTCTACTACTACAGCGGCCTCACGATCACTCCGGCGCCGGCGAACCAGCTCGTGGCGGGCCTGGCGGGCACCGTGGGCGGGCAGCTCGCCTCGACCAGCGGGCGAGCCCTCGACCTCGGCGACTACGCACAGCCGCTCGAGGTGGCCGTCTCGAAGGTTCCCGCCGACGGTTCTGCTGTGCAGTCGATCGGCACCGTCGCCGTCGCAGCGGATGGCTCGTTCAGCCTGCCGTACACGCCGGGCGCCGACGACGGCGGAGCGGTGAACCTCGAGTACACGATCGACCCGCTCACGACGGCGGCGAACGGGATCGGGCTCGCGCCGGTGAGCGCCCAGCAGCAGGTGGTCGTCACGATTCCGGCCAACTACCCGTCGGTGACCCCGTCGGCGCTGGCACTCGGAACGCTCGAGGGCGCCAAGGGCAGCGCGACCGGAACGCTGACGCTGACGGCGCCCGCCGACGGCTCCGCCGGAAGGGTGTGCTTCCCGAAGGGAGCGACGCCGACGGTCGTGACCGACCCGGCGAACCGCACAGACTCGTGGCAGTGGAGCAGTTCGGCAGCTCTGACCGACGGGTGCGTTGCGCTCGCGCCGGGGCAGAGCGTCGGCGTCGAGCTGGCGGCCTCGAATGCCGTGGCGGCCAACAGTTCGGTGACGGCGACGCTGCCGGTGACGCTCACGAGCGCCGCAGGGGAGAGCCTGCCGCAGACGGTGACCGTGTCGTTCGAGACGACCCGGCCGGTGAATGCCGCGGCGTTCAACCTGCTGGTGCTGGTTCTCGTGCTGCTGGGGCTCGCGATCGCGGTGCTGCTGCTCTGGCTGATGAACCTTCTGACGTCGGGTATCGCGCACGGGCGGCAGCTGCTGCGCGCGTCGTTCCCGGTGACGGTCGACGGTGAGCACGGTGTGGTGGGTGCGCGAGGCGTCGACCTGATGGCGGCGTCGCTCGACGACTTCAGGTACCAGGCGCCGCTCGAGACGGTGAAGACGCACGTCGACCCGGAGCTCGGGGGGCTGCGCACGCATGCGGGGCTGTTCCAGGTGCGGTACGAGATCACGGCGCCGGCGGGGTGGCGGGTGTTCACAGCGCTGGGTGCCGGGCGTGTGGCGGGCGGCGGTGCGCTCGCGGGCGCGGGGCGCGCTTCGGGCGGGCTCGGTGCGCGACGCCGGCGGCTCGTCGAAGCGGGGCACGTGGCCCCGATGCCCGAGCAGCTGAACCGGCTGTGGGCCGTCGTCGTTCGCGAGAACGACCTCGCCGCCGGTGAGCCGGGCAGCGCCATCCCCGGCCGGCTCGTGGTCTACAAGCGCAACGAGCCGAACCGGGCCGACCAGTTCGTCGACCGGATGCTCGACATCACCCGGGACCAGGCGATCTGGCCGCGACTGGCCCGCGCGCGGGCGCTGCTGATCGAGGAGCGCGCCGCGACCGGCGCGGAACGGGCATCCGGAGACCGCCCGACCGTGACGACGCCGAGCGGGCCGGCGCCCTCGCAACGGGGTGGTGACCGGGTCGCGCCCTCGTCTGCGCCGTCATCTGCACCGCCGCCCGTCACCCGCTCGCCCGGGAGCCTGCCGCCGCCTCCGCCACCCCGCGGCGCCGGCGATGCGCCGCCCCCGGCGCCCCGCCGCTGACCCGGCCCTCGACCTCACAGACCCGACCACCTGCCCAGGAGGCACACATGCTCAGACCGTTTCTCATCATCGGCGTCGGCGGTTCCGGCGGAAAGACCCTGCGCGGGCTCCGGCACGCACTCGAACTGCGCCTCCAGCAGGCCGGCTGGCAGGAGGGCCTGCCCGCCGCGTGGCAGATGCTGCACTTCGACACCCCGATCGCGCAGGACGGCGCGGACTACCCGCAGCCCTTCATGCCGCCGCAGAACTACAAGGGGCTCGTGACGGGCGGTGGAGCCTACGAGAGCGTCTTCGGCGGCATCGTGCACGGCAAGAAGATCGCCAATCAGGCGATGGACGACGTCGTTCGCCAGCTTCCCGACCCCAAGAGGGTTCCGGTCGACGTGACGAAGGGCGCGGGCCAGTTCCGCGCCGTGGGGCGAGCCGTCGCACTCTCGAAGCTCTCCGACATCGCGAAGGCCGCCTCCGAGGCGATCAACACGATGAGCGACGCTAAGGCGCTCGGGCAGCTGCGCACTCTCGGTGATGTGCTGAAGGCGAAGAGCGACGGCGGCGTGACGCCGAACCCCACGGTCATCGTGGTCTCCTCCATCGCGGGCGGCTCCGGTGCCGGCCAGTACATCGATGTCATCGAGGCGATCAAGGCGACCGCCAAGACGCAGCCCTGGGCGTACCAGTTCTTCAGCCTGCTCTTCGCGCCCGACGTGTTCGACCAGATCAAGGGCAGCGGCGGCATCCCGAGCAACGCGCTTGCCACCGTTGCAGAGACGATGAACGGCTTCTGGACGACGAACCCCTCGCAGTCGACCATCGAGCTCTTCAAGAGCAAGGGCCTGACTCCCTCGTACGGCGGTGCGCGCGACAAAGTCGGCGGTGCGTACCCGTTCATCATCGGTCGCCAGAACTCGAAGATCTCGTTCGACAACCAGGGTGAGGTGTACTCGGCGCTCGCGACGAGTGTCGCGGCCTGGATGACCGACGACAAGGTGCAGGGCGACATCGACGAGTACGCCACCGGCAACTGGACGGCGAACGTCGGCGCGAACAAGCTCAGCGACGAGTCCCGGTTGATGCGGCCGATCGACCAGTCGCCGCCGTTCTCCTCGCTCGGCTTCGGCCGGGTGACGCTCGGGCGCGAGAAGTTCCTCGACTACGCCGCCGAACGCTTCGCCCGATCATCCGTCGACCGGATGCTGCACTGGCACGCCGAGAGCGACCCCCTCTTCAAGGAACGCACCCGCGAGGAGTGGATCGCCCTGAAGGCCTCGTGGGCCCTCACCGGGTTCATCAGCGCGGCCGGTCTCGACGAAGAGACCGAGGAGCGCAACGACGTGACCGACGCGCTGCGGGATGCACCGGCCCAGCAGCTGCTGCAGCTCGCCTTCGAGAAAGACGTGCTCGACTCGGCCGGTGCCGAGAGTTCGCTCGACCGCACCGGGGGGCTCGACATCTCGATCTGGCAGGAACGCCTGATCGCCGAGCACCGCGACAGGGTCGGGCGCTACCTCGACCGCGACACGGCCAATCGGCAGGCGAAGCTGAACGAGTGGATCGCGACGCAGCCCGACCATATTCTCGCCACCGTCGAGCAGGCGATCGCCGAGCACGGCCTGCCGGTCGCCGTAGAGGTTCTGAACCGCACCGGCCGCGTGCTGAAGAGCGCGGGGGAGTCCCTGCGGCAGGAGGCCGAGCAGCGGCGCGGCTGGGTGGCGCAACTCGACGGGTACATCCACAGTGAGCTGAGCCAGGCGCCGAGCCAGAACTCGATCCGGCCCGAGCAGGATCCCGTTCAGACCGCTGTGCAGCGTGTCGGCCAAGCGTTCGAGTGGGAGTCGGAGGCCCGGCTGCGCGAGAGCACGGCGGCCCTGCTGCACGAGTTGCAGCGTGACTTCCTCGATCCGCTCCGCAGTCACCTGGCGAGCAGTCTCGCCGCTCTGCAGTCGCGGGTCTCCGAGCAGAACCACTCCGACGGCCGCGTCAACGAGTACGAGTTCTGGCCACGCCAAGACGACCAGACCGTGCCGCGCAAGTACGCGCCGGCGCCGAACGAACGGTTGCTGGTCGAGGTCGCCGAATACCCGCGGGAGTTCGAATCCCTCGTCTCCTCCGCCGCGAACGGCGTGCAGTTCGGCGACGCGATGCCGCAGGTGATGGGCACGATCCTGCTCGGCACGATCGGCGACGAGACGGTCACCGATGCGAACCAGCGCTGGCGA
Source organism: Subtercola sp. Z020 (assembly GCF_002931235.1). Classification (GTDB taxonomy): domain Bacteria; phylum Actinomycetota; class Actinomycetes; order Actinomycetales; family Microbacteriaceae; genus Subtercola. Next base: position 5,411 of record NZ_PSTT01000105.1, read on the forward strand.
CTCATCCAGAGCACCCGCTCGTGGAAGCCGGTGGTGACCGCCGAGGCGACCCACGTGGTGTCCGCACCCCAGCTGCCCCGGTTCACCTTCGCCGACCAGCCCGAGGTCTACGTCGAGCGCGCCCGCATCTGGATGCTGCGCCAGGGCACGGCCTTCCAGAGCTACATCACCGAAGACCTGCGCACCTACTTCGACGAGCAGCACGTCGACCCGTCGCTGTTCAAGCGCCGGAAGGACAAGTTCACCGAGCAGCTGCGGGCGGCCCTCGGGTCGAGCGAGCCGCTGGTCAAACTGAACCCCGCGCTGCTCAGCGAGGTGCACGGCAAGTCGGTCGGTGAGGGCACGCGGCTGGTGTTCAGCTCGATCCCCTTCGAAGCGGGAACCGAGATGTACGAGGTGACGAAGCACGCCCTCGTCACACAGGGCGTGTGGGACGACACCGTCTCGAAGGGCTGGTTCCAGGATGCCCGGGTCGACGGCATCGAGATCTTCGCCATGTCGGGCTTCCCCTACCAGCCGTTCGTCATGGACTCGGTGATGGAGCCCATCGCCCGGGGCTGGCTCGCCGAGTCGAACAACGTGAACTCGCGCGCCGCCTTCTGGAAGTGGAAGCGCTCGCGACTGCTGGCCGAAGCCGTGCCGGCCGACCCCGAGGTGATCGAGTCGATCATCCGCGGCTGGTACGTGGCGAAGGCGCTCGGCCAGCTGGCCGTCGACACGAGCGACGACGCCCGCGGGCCCGCCCTCAGCGTGTGGGACGCCGAGCACCGCTCGTACGCCTCGTTCCCGCATCCGCTGCTCTACCCCGGCATCGCCCCCTCGAACGACTACCCGGGCATCGTGCTCGAGTCGCTGATCGTTGCGATGGCGCTGATCAGCTCGCAGGCCTCGCTGCAGCCGCTCTACGCGTACCACGCGCTGATGGAGCTCGGCGGGGCGCCGGGGCAACTGTCGCGCCCGCTCTCGGAGTGGATCCGGTCGGGCGAGCTCGGCGGAGGCGCACCGGTTCCCGATGCCGAACGGGCCGGGGGAGCATCCGCCCCCCTCGCCGCTCGCCAGAGCGCACTGCAGACCTTCCTCGAGAGCGAGCTCGACGACTTCCGTGCCGAGATCGTGACGCAGGATGCCCGCACCAGCGTCTACAACTACCCGGTGAGCTGGGAGATCCGCGACCTGGTCACCCGCGTGCTGGGCGATCTGCGTGACGGGGTCGTCGAGATCAAGGCCGCGAAGTCGGGTATCTAGTGGCAGCTCAGGGAATGTGGCCGAACGGCGCGGTGAGCATCGTGCTGCTGCCGAGCGGCGAGCAGGGTGCGGCGCTGTTCGACCTCGCCCGCGACTGGGTCGGGCTCTCTCTGCTCGCTCCGGCCCTCTTCGTGCGGCCCGAGCGGGTCAGCATGCTGCCCGACAGCCCGCCCAGCGTGCGCGCGTGGGTGATCGGTGTCGACGGCAATCGTGAGGTGCAGCAGATCGATGTCGACCTCTTCGAAGCCCTGGCCCGGGAATCGCTGTCGCTCGTGCGGCTGATCAAGGTGCGTTCCGCCTCGCCGAGCCGCGAGAACGACGAACTGCAGGATGCGATCGGGCAGAGCGTCAGCGACTACATCTCCCTCTCGCTGCCCTCGGTGAACCCGGAATACTCGCACCTCGCGGCCAGAACGTCGCTGATGAAGGTGAGCCTGATCGCGGCGCCCACCGAGTTCCAACTGCGCGAACGAGTCGAGTGGGCAGAGAACGACCAGGGTGTGACGCTCGTGGCGTCGCCCGAAGACCGGTCGAGCCCGTGGGCCGGTGACGCCTTCGTGCGCGACAACGCGCGGTTCGTCGGCTTCACCCTGATGCACATCGCGACGGTCGGCGGGCTCTGGAACGGCGTGCCGACCGGGTCGCTCGAACTGATGCAGTCGTCGGCTCCCTCGGGCGGAATCTGGATGCCTCGGGTCTTCGTCAACGGCGTGATGACCGACGGTCTCGCCCGACGTGTGGCGGCGCAGGTGCTCGACCAGGCGTCAGACCCGCACTCGGCGCTGATCGACCCGTCGCGTGGGGTGCCCGCGGAGGGCACGAGCGCGATCCCCGACGAGCGCATCGACGACTACGTCGGAGCGATGGTGGATGCCGCGTTCCAGCTCGACGACAAGAAGCTCGCCTACCGCGCGCCCGCGTCGATCGGCTCGCTCGCCAAACCGCGCGTCGGGGCCTTCCGCCAACTCGGGCTCTTTCTCGCCTTCGCGGCGGAGAAGATCCTCTGGATGCCGTACTGGTTCGTCGCGTTCTTCCGCGACGGCTTCGCCGCTGCGGTGCAGCGACTGTTCCAGGGCGCCAAGGGGCGACTCGAGGTGGGCGCGGCGACGCGGGTCGACGCGCGCGACCGGATGCTGCTGGCGGCCCGCTCTGCGCTCGTCGAGGCCGAGGCGACCGCCCAGGAGACCCTGCGCTCACCGGCAGCCGCGAGTGCCCTCCGTTCGACCCCCCGCCTCTGGACGGGGCTCCGCGAACTCGTCTTCGGCTCGCTCGACGGCAGCGCAGACCTCGAAGACCGCGGGTTCACGCCCATCGAAGACAAGACGCCGGTCTTCGGGCGGGTCAGCGACGTGCTGCCCGACTCCACGGATGTGTGGCAGTTCCCGGCGTCACCGGTTCCGCCCGGGTTCCCGGCCAGCGTCGGGTCGCAGAACCTGCACGAGGGTACAGAGCTCCGCGAGAAGCTCGGGCGGGCGATGCACGAGACGCGGGTGCTCGCCGAGAAGGCCGACTCCGACTACGACGACGCGCAGGCGGAATACGTCGCGGCATCCGCCCGACACGAGACGCTGCGAGAGTACCTGCTCGCACAGGGCGCGATCGCGCCAGAGGGGGGTGCCGGGGGTGACGGCGGTGCCGGAGGTGCGCCCACGGTGTTGGTGCCCGATGCGTCGCTCGCGGCATCCCTTTCAGAGAACCTGTCGTCGTCACCCGGAGCGGTCTCGGAGTCGGCGGTCGACGATCCCTTCGCGTCGCTTCGACCGTATCTCGCCGAGTTCCTGGCCCTGCCGGCCCGCCTGCAGGCGCTCGAGCTCGCGGGCTCGACCCTGCGCGACACGCAGAACCAGCTGGCGGAGCGACTCACCACCTACCGCGCGGCACTCGACTCGTTCGAGACCTGGCTCAGCCAGCGCGAGCGGTCGTTCCTCTGGCAGATGCTCGCCCGCATGAACCGGGCCCGTGACACGGCCCGCTCCGACCTCGACGGGTTCACCCGGCGCATCTCGGCCACCGAGCTGCCCGAAGACGGCACGCTCGTCAGGCTGCGCCAGACCTTCCACGGGCGGGTACTCACGTCGACGTCGATTCTGCTGCTGATCGCGCTGGTGGCGGTTCTGCTGCCTCGCGCCGTGCAGATTGTGCGCGACTGGCGGTTCTATCCAGACGATTGGATGATCGTCACCTGCGTTGTCGTGCTGATCGTCATATTCCTTCTGGGCTATCTGGCGAGCTACTACCGCGGCTGGTCGGAGTTCGACCGAACCGTGAGCGAGACGATCGACGAGCTGCACCAACTCGGCCGGGCGACGACCCAGGTGCGGAGCGAGCTGCACCGCCTGTCGAGCCTGCACACGCAGAGCATGGACTGGCTCGAACTGCTCGCGGTCTCGCTGTACCGGCCGTGGGCGGTGCGGCCGGCCTGGCTCGACTCGGGGCTGAGTTCGCTCGACACCCTGTCGATGCCGTTCGCGATGCAGGTGGCGCAGGCCTACGAAGGCACCTCGTCGGAGTCGATCCGGCTGCAGCACGCCGCGGCCCGCAGCCTCGTGCGTGTGGGGTGGCGCGCCCGCGCGTTCGAAGAGATGCTCACGGCGATCGGCGCCCGCCTCGGCCTCTCTGCCGAGCAGCTCGGGCTCGACGCCCTCGACCACGACCTGCCGCACGCCTCGAACAACTCGCGGCGCATCGTGCGCGACAACATGACCGACGACGTGCTGCTCGAGTCGGTTGCACGCCTGCACCTCGGCGAGCTCATCCAGGCGGTGCAGAGCGGGGCGCTCTACGAGTCGAAGCCGCGCGTGCGCCGCATGGTCTCCGACCCGCTCGCTGCGCTGCAGGCGGATGCCGCGGGAATCGACCGGGGAGTCGAAGACCTCGAATGGGGAGCGTTCCTCACCGGGGCCCTCGGCGAGGAGAGCGACCCGATCACGCCGCTCAGCGCCCTCGGCATCGCGCCGTTCGAGCTGCAGGACGGGCACCACATCGAGCCCTCGACCTACATCCTCGGGCCCGCCCGCATTGCGTCGTCGCTCGCGTCGCGCCCACGGGTGCACGTGTCGTCGTACAGCGACGCGGTCGCTCGGCCGCTCGATGTCGTGCTGCGGGTGGACCTCGCGGGGCCGCTGCCGCTCGGGGCGGTGCACCTGTGGGGCGACAGCCGCAGGCGGCATCCGCAGCTCGCGCCGCAGCCCGGTGCCGGTGGCGCTGCCGCTTCTGCGTGGGTTGACGGAGGTGCGGGCGCTGGCGCTTTCTCGCCGCGCTGCCCGCGCTGCGGCAAGACGACGTGCCCCGGCGCGGCATCCGGTCGGGCATCCGACTGCGTCAACTCGGGAATCTAGCCCCGGGTCGCCGCCTGTCCCGGGCGGTTCCCGTGACTCGCTAGGCTGGTGCGAACATCTGGAGGAGGTGCGTATGGCCGACGTCGTGGCCGTCTGCGTCGTGCATGCGCTCCGCCCCGACGACGGATCGATCGGCACCACTGCCATCGACAAACGCCCCGTCGACGGCCCGGTACGCGTCAGGCCGTACGGCCTGCACGCGGATGTTCAGGCCGATCGTAAACACCATGGCGGCCTCGACCAGGCGATCTACGTCTACGCGCAGGCCGACGCCACCTTCTGGGAGGGCTCGCTCGGGCGCGACCTGCCGCCCGGCTGGTTCGGGGAGAACCTCCGCGTCGACGACATCGACGTATCGGGCGCCCCGATCGGTTCGCAGTGGCAGATCGGAGCATCCGTCGTCGTCGAGGTCACCTCCCCGCGCACGCCCTGCCAGACCTTCGCCCGCTGGGTGGGCGGGCCGGATGAACGGGGGTGGGTGAAGCGTTTCGCTGCCGCCGGGCGCCCCGGCGCCTACCTCCGCGTCGTGAAGCCGGGCACGATCGCGGCCGGCGACCCCATCGTGGTGCTGTCGTCGCCGCCGAACGCGCCCACCATCGCCGAGGTGTTCGCGGGCACCCGCTCTGTGGGCTAATATGGACAAGTTGTCCCACGGGCTGTAGCGCAGCTTGGTAGCGCACCTGACTGGGGGTCAGGGGGTCGCAGGTTCAAATCCTGTCAGCCCGACAACACGGAAAAGGGTCGCCCTGAGGGGCGGCCCTTTCTGCTTTCCCGGACTGCTTCGGCTTCGCCTCGCGCATGGAGGAATGTATATTGACTGATACTCAGGTAAGTTGATGCTCATTGAATCCACTTCCGAGGAGGTCATCTGCGTCGTGGCTGGTTTGGACGATCGAGTACGAGGGTGACGCTTTCGAGGTCTTCATACTCTCGCTCCCGGTATATGAGCAGGCTGTTCTCGTAGCGGCTATCGAGCATGTCCTGGCGACCTACGGGATCGACATCTGCGCGGGTGAGTGGGGCAAGCCGCTGGGCGGTGGACTCTATGAGTTCCGGGTTCGGAAGTCACTTCAGGCGATTCGTGCAAGCGCCGGTCTCAGTGCTGCGAATAGAGCAGGTGTGGACTGAAGCGTCTTCTGCACGTTCCACGGGGACCGGATCGTGCTGCTGCATCATGGTTACGACAAGAAATCCGACCCTTCGGCGAAGAGGCAGCAACGCGAGATAGCGCGAGCTCGGAAGATGCATGAACAGTGGAAGCGACGACGACGCACTTGATGAAGTATGTGGTTTAGCACATAATAGGGGAGACGGGAGAGAAGACCATAGCAAGAGACTTCAATGAACTCGCCGATCGTGCGAAGGCAGACTGGCCGGATGCCGCCCGCAAGGTCTACACCGAGGCATCCGCCGGGTTCGCGGCCGAGCTCACCGAGCGTGCGGAGCTCGGCAGCATGCTTGCGGCGGCTCGCAAAGCACGTTCCCTCACACAACCTGCCCTCTCCGAACTGACCGGTATACAGCAGGCCGAGATCAGTCGCATCGAACGCGGGACGGGCAACCCCACTGCGGCGACCCTTCTGCGCCTGGCTGACGCGCTGGGGCAGCGCGTGATGCTGGTCCCGTTCAACCGCTGACCCAGACGCCACCAATTCAGTGGGCATAGCCGCGGCGCGGCGCGGCCGGCCTGCCATGATGGAGGCGACGGAAGGCGGAGGCATGCAGCAGACCGGCGGAGCGCAGAGCGGCGCGCAGAAGAGCAGCGGAGCGCAGAGCGGCGTGCAGCGGATCGACGTGGTGGAGATGAGCGTCGGCGAGATGCTGGCGGCGCTCGACGAGGGGCGCGTGACGAGCGTCGAGCTGGTGTGCGCCTACCTCAACCGCATCGCGTACTACGACCGCACGGGGTTGTGCCTGCACGCGATCGCGGTGCTTGATCCGACCTGCCTGGAGCAGGCTGCGGCCTCCGACGCCCGCCGCGCGGCCGGTGGCCCGGTGCGGCCGCTGGAGGGCATCCCGTTCACCGTGAAAGACAGCTACAAGGTCGAAGGCCTGACCGTGGCATCCGGCAGCCCCGCGCTCGCCGAGCTGGTGGCGACCGGCGACGCGGCATCCGTCGCCCAGCTGCGTGCCGCCGGCGCCGTGCTGCTCGGCAAGACGAACATGCCGCCGATGGCCGCGGGCGGCATGCAGCCGGGCCTCTACGACTACGCCCGGAGCCCCTACCACCCGCAGTTCCTGACGGCCGCGTACGGGTCGGGGTCGTCGAGTGGATCGGGTACGGCGACGGCGGCGAGTCTCTGCGCCTTCGGCATGGCGGAGGAGACGGTGTCGTCGGGGCGGGCGCCCGCGTCGAACAACAGCCTGGTGGCGTACACGCCGTCGAGGGGAGTGCTGTCGATCCGCGGCAACTGGCCGCTGCGGCCGACCTGCGACGTCGTCGTGCCGCACACGCGCACGGTCGCCGACCTGCTGCTGCTGCTCGATGTGCTCGCCGTCGGCGACGACGACCGGAGCGGCGACTTCTGGCGTGAGCAGTCCGCGGTCGCCCTGCCTGCGCCCGAGGAGGTGCTGCCTCATCCGGTCGCCAGGCCCCGCCCGAGACGGCTCGACGGGCTGCGCATCGGGGTGCCGCGCCTCTACATCGGCGAGGATGCCGCGCCGATCGACCCGCCGGCCATCCGCCCGAGTGTGCGGGCGCTCTGGGACCGAGCGGCCGACGACCTGCGGGCGCTCGGTGCGGAGGTCGTCGAGGTCGACTTTCCCGTCGTGTCGAACTACGAGGAGGACCGGCCCGGCGCCGAAGGCCTGGCCGACCGCGGCCTCGTTCCCGCGAACTGGCGCGCCCTCGAAGGCGGAACCGTCACCGCGATGGCGCTCGACGCCTTTCTGCGCGACAACGCCGACCCGACCCTGTCGAGTTGGGCCGATGTCGACGGTGACACCGTCTTTCCTGTTGCCGATGCGCCGGTTCCGGTGTGGATCACGCGCGCCCGCGGCGGGTTCGACTGGCAACGGCTCGCCGAGCTGGTCAAGCAGGGGCTGCCGGCGACGTTCGACGAGGTGCCGGGCCTCGCGCAGCTGCTGACCGGCCTCGAGACTGCCCGGCGGGTCGATTTCGAAGAGTGGATGCTCGCCCAGCGCCTCGATCTCGTCGTCTTCCCCGCGGCGGGCGACGTGGGCCGGGTCGACCTGTTCACCCGCCCCGAGAGCCTGGAGGCGGCCTCCCGCAACGGCGTGGTCTATTCGAACGGCAACCGCGTGATCCGGCACCTCGGTATACCGACCGTCACGGTTCCGATGGGGTTCATGGCCGACCTCCAGATGCCGGTGGGGCTCACCTTCGCCGGTGCGGCCTACAGCGATGACCGTCTGCTCGACTACGCGTCGGCGTATGAGGGCGCGACGCGGCGGCGGCAGCCGGCGTTCCTGACGCCGACGCTGCCGAGCAACCAGATCGATGTGGCGGTCGGGCTGGCTGGGCAATCTCCGACTCCGGATGCCGCGGGGCTGGTCGAGTCGGCTCTGGATGCCGCGGGGCTGCCCGCATCGTCTGCGATGGCGTCGAGCCTGACGGTCGTGTCGATCGAGGCGCGGGGCCGGTCGTGGGAGGTGGAGGTGCGGGTCGATGACGCCACTGCTGCGGATCGCGCATCCACCACTCGCGTGTGGGCCGACGGCCACATTCTGCGCGCGGTGCCGGGGGAGCCGGGCGTCTTTCGCGGGAAGGTGTCGCTGTCGCGGGCCCGTCTCAGCGCCGAGATGATGATCCTGGTCGCGACGGGCCGCTCGTCGGCGTCACTGATCATCGAGCCGCTGCCCCAGTAATGAGCGAATGTCGGAAGGCTTCGCTAGCATCGGGGGCATGAACGAGACACGCCATGCGGCCGACCGCCACGACCTCATCGAGGTGTTCGGCGCGCGCGAGAACAACCTGAAGAACGTCTCCGTCGAGATTCCGAAACGGCGGCTCACGGTGTTCACGGGGGTGTCGGGGTCGGGCAAGAGTTCGCTGGTGTTCGGCACAATCGCGGCGGAGTCGCAGCGGCTCATCAACGAGACCTACACGGCGTTCGTGCAGTCGTTCATGCCGAGCCTCGGGCGCCCGGAGGTCGACGGGCTGACGGGGCTGACGACGGCGATCATCGTCGACCAGGAGCGCATGGGCGCGAATGCGCGGTCGACCGTCGGCACCGCGACCGATGCGAATGCGATGCTCCGTATCCTGTACAGCCGGCTGGCCGAGCCGAACCTCGGGCCGTCGTTCCGCTACGGGTTCAACAGCCCGGAGGGCATGTGCCCGCGCTGCGAGGGGCTCGGCGAGGTGAACGACATCGACATCGACGAGCTGGTCGACCGGTCGCTCTCGCTCGAGCAGGGTGCCATCAGAGTGCCGGGCTACACGCCTGACGGGTGGTACGTGCGCATCTACACGGAGTCGGGCTTCGTCAACGGAACGAAGAAGATCAGCGACTTCACCGCCCAGGAGCTCGACGACTTTCTGTACCGGCCCGCCGCCAAGGTCACGATCGCGAACACGAACATGACCTACGAGGGCCTGGTGCCGAAGGTGCAGCGCTCGATGCTCTCGAAAGACCGGGATTCGATGCAACCGCACATCCGCGCGTTCGTCGACAGGGCGGTGACGTTCACGACCTGCCCCGACTGCGGCGGCACCCGGCTGAACCCCAAGGTACGGGGCTCGACGATCGACGGGCGCAGCATCGCAGACTGCACGGGCATGCAGATCAGCGACCTCGCGATGTTCGTGCGCGGCATCGGCGAGGCATCCGTCGCGCCCATCGTCGACACGCTCTCGCAGACGCTGGAGTCGTTCGTCGAAATCGGGCTCGGCTACCTCAGCCTCGACCGCCGATCGAGCACGCTCTCGGGTGGTGAGGCACAGCGGGTGAAGATGGTGAGGCACCTGGGGTCGAGCCTGACCGACGTGACGTACGTGTTCGATGAGCCGACCGTCGGGCTCCACCCGCACGACATCCAGCGCATGAACGGGCTGCTGCTGCGGCTCCGAGACAAGGGCAACACGGTGCTGGTGGTCGAACACAAGCCCGAGACGATCGGGATCGCCGACTACGTGGTCGACCTCGGGCCGGGGGCCGGCGCGGGTGGTGGCGAGATCTGTTTCACGGGCACGGTCGAGGGGTTGCGGGCGTCGTTGACGCTCACCGGGCGGCACCTCGGCGACCGAACGCGGCTGCGCGAGGCGACCCGGCCGGTGGGCCCGGTGCTCGAGATCCGCGGAGCAACGCGGCACAACCTGCAGAACGTCGATGTGGATGTTCCGCTCGGCATACTGACGGTCGTCACCGGGGTCGCGGGGTCGGGTAAGAGCTCGCTGATCCACGGGTCGATTCCGCGCGGTGCGAACGTGGTGTCGGTCGACCAGACGCCGATCCGCGGGTCGCGGCGCAGCAACCCGGCGACCTACACGGGGCTGCTCGAACCGATCCGCACGGCGTTCGCGAAGGTGAACAAGGTCAAGCCGGCGCTGTTCAGCGCGAACTCGACGGGGGCGTGCCCGAACTGCAACGGTGCCGGGGTCATCTACACCGACCTGGCGATGATGGCCGGGGTGGCGACGGTCTGCGAGGAGTGCGGTGGGGCGCGGTTCCAGGCGCAGGTGCTCGAGTACCGGCTCGGCGGGCGCAACATCGCGGAGGTTCTGGCGATGTCGGTGGGGGAGGCCGAGGCGTTCTTCGCGGCGGCCGGTGCGGGGGCTGCGGTCGGCGCTGGGGCTGCCGATGCTGCACAGGCGGGGGCGGGTGCCGCGGCGAAGGCGGCCCACGCGATCCTCGAGCGGATGCGCGACGTGGGCCTCGGCTACCTGAGCCTCGGCCAGCCGCTGACCACGCTCTCTGGAGGCGAGCGGCAGCGTCTCAAACTCGCCATCCACATGGCGGAGAAAGGCGGCATCTACGTGCTCGATGAACCGACCTCCGGCCTGCACCTCGCCGACGTTGAGCAGCTGCTCGCCCTCCTCGACCGGCTCGTCGAATCCGGCAAGTCGGTCATCGTCATCGAGCACCACCAGGCGGTGATGGCGCATGCCGACTGGATCATCGACATCGGCCCCGGAGCCGGGCACGACGGTGGCCGGGTGGTGTTCGAGGGCACCCCCGCAGATCTTGTGGCTGCGAGGTCGACGCTCACGGGCATCCACCTCGCCGAGTACGTGGGGGCGAGCTGATGGCCGACGCAGACGACGGCTTCGCCGGTGGCGGTGTTCCCGCGGGTGGTCTTCCGTCGGGTGGCCTTCCCTGTGGTGGTCTCGCGGAGGCCGAGCTCGAGGCGGCGATCGCACGCGGGTACGCCGAGCGAGACCGCGGGAACATGGCGCCGACGATCACCTACTTCCGAAGGCTCCTCGACGAGCATCCCGGCAGCGCCCGCCTGCTCTACGAAGTGGGCGGTGCCCACGACACGGCCGGCGAGGAGCAGACCGCCCGCGTCTTCTACGAGCGGGCTCTGGATGCCGGACTGAGCGGCGACGTGCTGCGCCGCTGCCTGCTGCAGTACGGCAGCACCCTCCGCAACCTCGGCCTCTTCGACGACTCCCTCGCCGCGCTGGAGCGGGCCCGCCGGGAGTTCCCCGACTCGGACTCGGTGCGGTTGTTCCTCGCCCTGTCGCTGCACGCCGCCTCCCGCAGCGACGCAGCCGTTGCGGAGCTGCTGCAGCTCGCCGCCGACCGCATCACGACCCCCGAGGTCGCGCGCTACGCTCCCGCCCTCCGCGGCAACGCTGCGTACCTCGCAGACCTCGACCTAGCCCGCCCTCCCGCGCCGCCCGCCGACCCCGTCGACTGATCGAGACGAGGGCGGGAGGGGAACGACGGAGCGCATAAGTCGCCCGCGCTGCGATTTCCTGCCGCGGCGAGGGCGGAGGGTGGGCAGGAAATCGCTCGGTTCGTCGAAAGCCTCGATCGACGCATTTCGAAGCGCGCCTCGAGTTATCACAGAATCAGGGACGCTCTTCACCGTGCAGTGAATCACTAAAGCTTTCGAGGTGAACCTCGGCGGGGTCGTACCGGCAGGGAGGGCCGCACTTCGTGGTCACCGTGTGTGCTGTCATAGCTACGCAGGGGATGACATTCGAAACGCTGTTTCTCTGCCCCGTGCTCGAGCTTCCGCAGGGCGGTCAAGCGAGCAGCCTGAACCATAGCACGGAATGAACATCAATCAGAAATCGATGCCAGCGCACCGCCCGGCGACTACCGTGGAGGCATGGCAAGCGAAGCGGTGATGCTCGATGTTCCCGGCGCCGGCGACGGCGAGGCCCGGCAGGTGCGGCTGTCAAGCCCGAGCCGGGTGCTCTGGCCCGATCCCGGCATCACCAAGCTCGACCTGGCGAACTACATCGTCGCGGTCGGCGATGCGTTCGTGCGGGCCAATGGCGACCGTCCGATCTCGCTGCAGCGCTTTCCCGAGGGCATCGACGGGGAACAGTTCTTCTCCAAGAATCCGCCGAAGGGAGCGCCGGACTTCGTGCGCTCGGTGAAGGTCGTCTACCCGAGCGCCCGCTCGCATCCGCAGCTCGTCATCGACGAGCCCGCCACGGCGGTCTGGGCCGTACAGATGAACACCGTCGTCTTCCATCCGTGGGCGTCGCGTGCCGAGACGAGCGACTTTCCCGACCAGTTGCGCATCGACCTCGACCCGCAGCCGGGCACCGACTTCGACGATGCGATTCCTGCCGCATTCGAGCTGCAGAAGGTGCTCGACGAGGCCGGTCTCGTGGCGTTCGTGAAGACATCCGGCAACCGCGGCTTGCATGTGTTCGCGCCGATCGAGCCGACACACGAATTTCTCGAGGTGCGTCACGCGGTGATCGCGGCCGCCCGCGAACTCGAACGACGCATGCCCGACACGGTCACGACCGCGTGGTGGAAGGAGGAGCGCGGCACGCGCATCTTCGTCGACTTCAACCAGGCCAATCGCGATCGCACCATGGCGGGCGCATACAGCCCGCGCGCGCTCGCCCACGCGCCGGTCTCGACGCCGCTCGAATGGAGTGAACTCGGCAGCGCTGACCCGAAAGCGTTCACGATCGGCACGGTTCCCGAGCGGCTCCGGATGATCGGGGATCCGTGGGAGCGGATGCATGACCACCCGGGCACCATCGACGTGCTGCTCTCGTGGTGGGAGCGCGACCTGGCCGCCGGTCTCGGTGAGCTGCCGTTCCCGCCGGACTATCCGAAGATGCCGGGGGAGCCGCCGCGGGTGCAGCCGAGCAGGGCCAAGAAGGTGGAGTGAGGCGGCCGCGCCGGGCGTGCTGCGCGGCGGTTTGTGCCACACGGCCGGTCGCCGCAGTCATCCCGAATCTGAGACTGTGAGGCTTTGTTCAGGAAGGCAACGTATTTTGAGGGCTTCGTCCCGCTGAAAGCCTCTGGTTGCGGGCGTTCGACGAGATGATCCCGCGTCTCGCCTTTCATATCCGATTGCATCTTCGCTCTGTGCGGTTGCTTACCCCGACCGCCCGGAGCCTCGCTGAGCCCTGAGGGCTCGCTCCATGTGGATGCCCGTGCGCCCGTTTCTGAGGCGGCACAGGTCGGCCGACCATTGGAAGACATGCAGCCCGAACCAACCGATTCCCCCCGCCGTTCCGCCCGCCGCGCATCTGCGCAGTCGGCCCCGAATTTCGAAGTACCTGTTCCGCCCGCGGCTGGTGCCGCCGCCGATGCGGTGGTGGATGCCGCCGCCGATCGTGTCGCGGATGCCTCCGCAGGATCCTCCGTCGCCGCGTTGCCGGTTGAGGCCGCCGCTGGCTCTGCTGAGATGGCCGCTCCCTCTGGCGAGGTGGCCGCTCCGACGGTCGCGTCGATCGGACCCGACGCCTTCCCCACCCGCCGCTCGCTGCGGGCCCAGCGCAACCGCGCGTCGAGCGGGTTCGTCGCCGGGCCGAAGAGGTCGGACGCTGCGGATGCCGCCCCGATCGCCGCGGTCGTGCCAGCCGCGACGGTAGCCGTGGTGCCGGCCGCGACCGTTCCGGTGGTTTCGACCGCCGCGATGGCGCCGAGCGTGCCCGATGCGTTGGCTGCCGAGGCTGAAGACGTCACACCGGTGGTGGAACTGGTCGATGCTTCAGAGGCTTTGCCCAGCATCCCGCTGGTCATCGAACGTGACCACGCCGAGGCCGCCGACCGCAGCACCCGCGCGGCCCGCAGCCGCAGCGCCCACGGCACCCGCCCGGCCCGCAGCGAACGCCCCGCCCGCGGGCGGCTCCGCAGCCGCAAGGTGCTCGTCTCCTCCGCGATCGTCGCCACCGGGGTGCTCGTCGGCTCCGGATTCGTCGTGCAGACGACCGTCTCGGCGAACCAGGCCGCGGCCGACAAGGCGGCATCCACAGCCCGAACCCAGGCCGACGTCGTCGCCCGCGTCGAGCAGTCGAAGATCGACGCCGAGGCGCAGAACGCGCTGTCGAAGGCGAACGCCGTCGTCGACCAGGCCGCGACGAAGGTCGATGCCACCCCGCTGATCGCCTCGATCGCGTCGCTGACGAACTACACGCAGCTCGACACGCAGACCGTGACCGCCCTCACCACGCAGACCGTGACGCAGGCCGACACGGTCGCGGCCGCGGCAGCCGAGGCCGACCGCGTCGCCGCAGAGGCCGCTGCCGCAGCCGCCGCGAAAGCCGCTGCCGACGCCGCTGCTGCCGCCGAGGCCGCCGCTGAAGCGCTGGCGCAGGGCAACACCGTCGCCGGGGCGAAGGCCACGGCATCCCGTCTCGCCTCCTCGAACTACGGCTGGGGCGACAGCCAGTTCTCGTGCCTGTCGTCGCTGTGGTCGAAGGAGTCGGGCTGGCGCTACGACGCCTACAACGCCTCGAGCGGTGCCACGGGCATCCCGCAGGCCCTGCCCGGCAGCAAGATGGCGTCGATCGGCAGCGACTGGGAGACCAACGCGACCACCCAGATTCTCTGGGGCCTCGCCTACATCAAGGGCTCGTACGGCACTCCCTGCGCCGCCTGGTCGCACTCGCAGTCGGTCAACTGGTACTGACCCAGCGCCCCCTCGCGCGTTCACGCTCGCGCGGTCGAAACCCCGAAAGTCGCCGGTTCTGGATGCTCAGACCGGCGACTTTCGGGGTTTCGGCGCCCTGCGCGGGCCGCGTCAGGGTCGCGGGGCGTTGAGGTTCTGCATCTCGGTGCCGGGGGAGGCGGTGACGCGGGTCGGCGGCTGGTAGCTGCGGAAGGCATCGACGAGTTCGTCGATCGAGTCGGAGAAGCGGAGCATGCCGGTGTAGCGCGGGTGCGTGAAGCCACGGTCGCGCATCGTCTCGACGAGGGTGATGAGCGGGTCGTAGTAGCCCGCGACGTTCAGGAAGCCGCAGGCTTTTTCGTGGATGCCGAGCTGCGCCCACGTCCACTGCTCGGTGATCTCCTCGAGCGTGCCGGGGCCGCCGGGCAGGGCGAGGAAGGCGTCGGAACGCTCGGCCATGATCGTCTTGCGTTCGTGCATCGTGTCGACGATGACGAGATCGGAGACGGTGTCGTTGATCTGCTCCCGGTCGTGGAGGGCCTGCGGAATCACGCCGGTGACGTGGCCGCCGGCGGCGAGGGCGGAGTCGGCGACGGCGCCCATCAGCCCGACATGCCCGCCTCCGTAGACGACGCCGATGCCGCGCTCGGCGAGGACGCGGCCCACCCGTCGCGCGGCGTCGAGATAGACGGGGTCGTTGCCGGTGCTCGATCCGCAGAATACGGCGATCGTGAACGGGCGTTCGATGCGTTGGGCGCGTGCGTCGGCGTCAGCGTCTGCGTCAGGTGTCATGAGGGTCCTCCGCTCCCATTCAACCCGACCCCGGCGTGACCTCGCGCCACGGGGACCCTCCAGGCCCCGATCTCGCCGCCCCTTGCCACGCTGCCCGGGTCAGGGCCGCTGGCGGAGGAGAGAACCGACCTCGCTGTGCGCCTGAAGATGCGCTGACGCCTCTTCGGAGAGAAGGCGGACGAGATACACGATCCTGCGCCGCATGTCTTCCGAGCCTCGCAGGATGTTCTCGTGGTGAGCGACCCTGTTGCGGAAGGTCCGCAGGCTTGCGAGCGAGGTGTTCAGTCGACGACGATCCGTGCCCGAGGGGAACGCCTTGTACAGGTGAGGAACCCAGACCGTCTTCTCATGTGAGTCGGCGACCAGAAACGTCCAGAACCCGAACATGAGTTCCGCGATGACCTTGCCGGGTACAGGTGGAAGCCCGTTCGTTGACGCCGCGGCCGCGCGAGCCCGCTCGAAATTCTCGCGGGGGATGCGGTTCGAGTCGGTCTGCAGACCCGAGGCGCGGTTGCGCCGTGCTGTGATCGGGAAAAGCGCCGAAAGCGTCCGCGCATCAGTCCAGTGAAACTCGCCTGCAACCGTCGCACGCTGGAGGGCCCGGTCGCAGGCATTCCGCAGGCCGACTTCGAGGTGGCTCAGGTCGTGGAGGAACGCGGCGCTCAGTTGGGCGTTCCATTCGTACAGAGCGAGTGCCCTGTTGCGGTCGCCACCAGAGGCGGAGAGATACGTTGTGAACCGCCCGGCGCTGAGCCACTCTTCGACCCAGCCCGTGCTGTCGAGGTTCTGAGCCACGAGGATCCTTCCGGGGTACCATAGATGTGTAAGCCCCCGCTGACCGCTGGTTCATGTTACTCGGGCTGCGAACTGAAGGCTCCGGTATTCCGCCTCGGCGGACCCGGAGTCTTTCCCTTTCTTCGAGGTGGCGCAGGGGTCAGACCAGCACCTCCGAGAGGTCGTAGGCGATGGGGCGGTCGAGCTGGTCGAAGGTGCAGGAGCGGGCGTCGCGGTCGGGGCGCCAGCGGTCGAACTGCACGGTGTGGCGAAAGCGCATGCCCTCCATCTGGTCGTAGCGCACCTCGACCACGAGTTCGGGGCGGAGGCGCACGTACGAGACATCCTTCGAGCCCGAGAACCGGCTGCGATCGGTCTCGCCGCGCACGACCTCGCCCGCTTCGTCTCGCAGCACGTAGGGATCGAGCTCGTCGATGAGCTCGAGGCGGCGCGCGTCGCTGAACGCTGACGCGCCCCCGATGTTCAGCAGGTCGCCCTCGTCGGAGTACAGCCCGAGCAGCAGCGACCCCACGCCCCTGCCGCTGGCGTGCATCCGGTAGCCGAGCACGACGACATCTGCCGACCGGTGGTGTTTCGTCTTCAGCATGATGCGTTTTCCCGGTGCGTAGGGTGCGGCGAGGGGTTTCGCCACGACCCCGTCGAGGCCGGCTCCCTCGAACTCGACGAGCCAGCGGCCGGCGAGGGCTTCGTCGGTGGTCACCTGGCTGAGGTGCACCGGATGCTCGACCTCCGCCAGCAGCGATTCGAGGGCCGCGCGGCGCTCGCCGAAGGGGCGGGCGGCGTAGTCGTCGTCGCCCTCGCCGTCATTCACGCTGAGCAGGTCGAAGGCGACGAACATAGCCGGTGTCTCGTCTGCCAGCTTCTTGACGCGACTGGCTGCCGGATGGATGCGCTGGCTCAGCGTCTCCCAGTCGAGTTTCTCGTGCCCGGGCTCACCCCGGCGCACGACGATCTCCCCGTCGAGCACGCAGGGCCCGGGCAGGAGGCGCGCGAACGCCTCGACGAGTTCGGGGAAGTAGCGGGTGAGCATCTTCGATCCCCGACTGCCGATCTCGACCTCCGTGCCGTCGAAGTAGACGATGGCGCGGAAGCCGTCCCATTTCGGCTCGTAGCTCAGCCCGCCGGCGACCCGGTCGGGGTGCGGCACGGTGTCGACGGCCTTGGCGAGCATCGGGGTGACGGGGTTCTCGGGGGAGTAGCGCATGCCTCGATCTTGCAGCACGGTGCGCCTCGGCGACAGTGGGTTGCGAGGGTCAGAAGCGATTGTCGCGGGCCCAGAGCGCGGCGCTGGTGCGGTCGGCGACGCCGAGGTGACGGAAGATGCTGCCGACGTGCGCCTTGACGGTGCGTTCGGCGATGCCGAGGTGGGTGCCGATCTGCTTGTTCGACATGCCGCGGGTGAGGAGGCGCAGCACCTCGGCTTCGCGTGTGCTGAGCGCGGGGCCCGGGCCTGGGCCTGCTGTCGGGACGGGCGATGCGGCGCGCGGGAGGAGGGCGCGGGCGACGCGCGGGTCGAGCGGTGCGTCGCCGCGGGCAGCCGCGCGCACGGCGGAGAGCAGCACGGCGGGCTCGGCGTCCTTCAGCAGAAAGCCGATGGCGCCGGCCTCGAGCGCCTCCCGCACCCGCACATGGTCGTGGAACGAGGTCAGCACCACGATGTTCGCGTCAGGGCGGGCGGCCAGGATGCGCCGGGTGGCCTCGGCGCCGCCGATGTCGGGCATCGAGAGGTCTATCAGGGTCACGTCGGGGGCGAGTTCCGCCGCCATCCGCACGGCGTCGAGCCCGCCGCCCGCTTCGCCGACGACGGCGAGGTCGGGTGTGGAGGAGAGGAGCGAGATGAGCCCGCCCCGCACGAGCGGATGGTCGTCGACGACCAGCACGGTGGTGCGGGGTGGGGGCGTCGTCGGTCATCAGCGCGGCACCCTCAACCGCCAGTGCGTGCCGGCGCCCGGCGCGGTGCGGAGCGCGAGCTCGGCGCCGGCCTCCGAGACCACGTCGGCCAGAACGCGAAGCCCGAAGTGCCCTTCGGCGGGGGCCGCCAGCACCGACGCGGCATCGAACCCGGCTCCGTCGTCGACGATGTCGAGCTGCGCGACCGCGTATCGGGCGCCCCCGGTGGAGGCAGGCCCAGCCGTGTCGAGCGCGGGTGCGCCGTCATCGGGTCGCGCGGCGCTGCGGGCACTCGCGGTGTTTGACGCCGCGGCGACGCCGACGGGGTCGGCCATGCCCGCGTGCATGCGCCGGGTGTTTGACACCGCGGCGGCGCCGACCGGGTCGGTCGTGCCCGCGTGCGCAGGCCGGGCGTCCGTCGGCAGCGGCAGCGAAGACGGCGGCAGCGGCAGCGAAGACGGCGGCAGCGGAGACAGCGGCAGCGACCGCGCGTCCGGCAGCGGAGACGACGGCGGCGGTCCGAGCGCGATCGTCACGTGGGCGGCGCCCGAGTGCTTCGCCGCGTTGACCAGGCACTCCTGCGCCACCCTGAAGACGAGGCGGGACTGCCGGGCATCCAGAACCAGCGTGTCAGCCACGGCCACCTCGACCTCGACACCGCGCGACCGGAGGCCTGCGGCGAGGTCGTCGAGCGCCGCGCCGATGCCCGCCGTCTCGAGCGAGGGCGGGTAGATGTCGACCAGCAGCGAGCGCAGGCCGCCGATCGTGCCGCGCACGGTGCCGGCCGAGCGGGTGAGGTCGGCCGCGAGGGCTGCGTCGCCGGTTGTGGATGCCCGCTCCGCCGACCCGGCGAGGGCGAACGAGAGGCCGGCGAGGTCCTGCACCACGCCGTCGTGCAGCGTTCCGGCGATGCGGCGGCGCTCGGCGGCCGACGCGTCGAGGGCTCTCTGCAGCAGCTCCTCGCGCTGCTCGCGGGAACGCTCCAGCAGTCGCAGCAGCCTCCAGAGCACCGGTGCCAGCAGCAGAACGAGCAGCACGATACTGCTGACGGTGAGCGCCGCAAAGCCGCCGAAGAGCTGTTCGGTGCGATCATCCACCTCGTCGTAGCGGAAGTACGCTTCGAAGAGGAACTCCTGGCCAGAGGGCGAGTGCACGGCACGGTAAGTCTCGAGCAGCTTGCCGGAGCCGGTCTCGAAGACGTTCTCGGGGGCATCCAGATTGCTGACCTCGGCGCGCACGCCCGGCTCTTCGAGCGCCTCGATCTCGTCGTCGCCGAACTCGAAGGCCTGCCCGATGAGCGCGCTCTCGTCGGAGTAGACGATCGCGCCGCTCGGGGCCCAGATCTTGACGCGGGAGACCGACAGGTTGAGCACGTGGGCCCGCACGACCTCGTCGATGCGCGAGAGGGCGGCCGGGTCGCCGACGAGCAGGCCGTCGGTGAGGTCAGGTTCGATGAGCCCGCCGGCGATGAGGTCGGCCCGTTGGGCGGCGCCGTTCACGGCCTCCGTCTCGGCGAGGGCTCGGGCGGCGAGCAGGCCGAGCACCACGACGAGGGCGATGACCCCCAGCGCGGCCAGGCCCACCCAGGCGAGCAGGCGGCGGCGGTCGAGTTCTGCTCGGTCGGTGCGCGTGGTGCTTCGGGAGAGAACGATCCACGGCGTCGGGGCGGTGGTCACAGCGCTGTCGCCCCCCTTTCCCCGTGTCGCGGCCGGCTTCCCCGGGGCCGCGGCCAGCCCAGGGGCCGGTGTTCACCGGCGCGATACTGCGCAGCGATTCGCGGCCGGCTGCCCGGCTCGTACAATCTAACTGGCGGATGTGCGCGCTGCGAACCCCGGCACCGCCGGTTCAGCAGATTATGCGCAGACGACACGATTCCCGAAGGAGCACGACACGCATGGCAGGTAGCACGGGTACGAAATGTCCCGTCTGTGGTAAATCCATAGGTGTCGGCCTGGTATCGGGAACCCTGATCCAGCACGAGAACAAGAACGGCGAGCGCTGCGCAGGCACCGGCATGGCGCCGGTGGTCGCAGCTCCCCGCGGGTCGGGTTCGGCGGGGTCGGGTCGCGCAGGCGGCGCGGCAGGCTCAGGTGGCTCTGGATCGGGCCGCTCGTCGGCAGCCGGTTCGCGCACCGCGGGCGGCTCGGGTTCTGCGCACAAGCCGTCGTCGGGCACGAGCATCAGCGGGGGCGGGGCCGGAACGGGCGGCGCCGGAGCCGGGGGCCGCGCCGCCGCGCCCGCGCGCCGCGGGGTCACCGTGCGCAAGGTCGAGGTCGACCAGGACTGGCTGCGGGCCCGGGAGGAGAAGCAGGAGCGCCTGCGCCTCGAGCGTGAGGCCCGTGCGCGTGCCCGCAACGAGATCTACTCGACGGGCATCGGCGAGGAGGATGTGGCGGAGGCGGGCGATGCGGGCGACGTCGGTGATGCGAGTGACGCCGGTGCTGCCGGTGACGCCGGTGATGCTGTCGACGTTTCTGCTGTCGACGGTGCTGCTCTCGACGGGGCAGCCTCGACGGGCGAGTCCGTGTCTTCCGACGCGACTCCGGATGCCGCTACCGCAGCCGAGACAGAGGCCTTCGACCTCGGCACGACGGAGATCGAGCCCGACGAGACTCCCACCGAGCGCTGAGGCACTGCCGGGCATCCGGAGTCGAGCGCTGAAGGCGCCCACGGGCATCCGGAGCCGCCGACGGAGGCCGTGGCGAGCGCCGGCGCAAACTGTTCACCCCGATGTCGGCGGGCAGTCGTAGGGTGAAGCCATGAAACTTGGCATCCACTTCGCGAACTTCACCCTCCCCGGCGGCCCCGGGGCACTCGGCCCGACCCTCGCCGCCACCGCGGAGGCCGCCGAGGCGGGCGGAGTCTCGCTCTTCACCCTGATGGACCACTGGTTCCAGATGGAGAGCCTCGCCACGTCGTACGACCCGATGCTCGAGGGCTACACCTCCCTCGGCTTTCTCGCCGGCAAGACCGAGACGATGCGGCTCGGTCTGCTGGTCACCGGGGTCACCTACCGTCACCCGGGCCTGCTCGCCAAGATCGTCACGACGCTCGATGTGCTCTCGGGCGGCCGCGCGATGCTCGGAATCGGCGCAGCCTGGTACGAGCGCGAACACCTGGGGCTCGGCGTGCCCTACCCCGACATCAGCGAGCGGTTCGAGCGCCTCGAAGAGACACTTCAGATCTGCCGCCAGATGTGGAGCGACGACAACGGGCCCTACGACGGCAGGCACTACCACCTCGCCGAGACGATCTGCGTGCCGCAGCCGCTGCAGAAGCCGCACCCGCCCGTGTTGATCGGCGGCAGCGGTGAGAAGAAGACACTGCGCCTCGTCGCGAAGTACGGTGACGCCTGCAACCTGTTCGACGTGGGGCTCGAAGGGTTGCAGCACAAACTCGACGTGCTGCGCGGGCACTGCGACACCGAGGGTACGGACTACGACGCGATCGAGAAGACGGTCATCGTGTCGGCTGAGGGGTTGGATGCTCCTGACGAGTTCCTCCGCACGATGGAGCAGTACGCCGGCATCGGTGTCTCCCTCGTGACGACGGTGCCGGCCGACCCCGACCCGGCAGCCTGGGTGTCCCGGGTGACGGAGTCGCTCGTTCCGCGTCTCGCGGCGATCTGAAAGGCAGAACGATCATGCAGGCCATCAGCCCCTTCCTCTGGTTCGACGACCAGGCCGAGCAGGCCGCCGAGTTCTACACCGGCATCTTCGACAACTCGCGCATCCTGAACATCTCCCGCTACCCAGAGGGTGCCGCCTACCCGGCGGGCACCGCCATGAGCGTGAGCTTCGTGCTCGACGGGCTCGAGTTCCAGGCGCTGAACGCGGGGCCGCAGTACCACTTCAGCGAGGCGATCTCGTTCTTCGTCTCCGCCGACAGCCAGGAGAAGATCGACCACCTCTGGAACTCCCTGCTCGAAGGCGGCGGCAGCGAGGGGCAGTGCGGCTGGCTGAAAGACCGGTTCGGCCTGTCGTGGCAGATCGTTCCGCCCCAGCTGGGGCAGCTGATGAGCGACCCCGACCCCGAGAGGTCGTCACGCACGATGCAGGCGATGCTGCAGATGCAGAAGATCGTCATCGCCGACCTGCAACGGGCCCACGACGGCGACGACGACGGCGACGGTGCGTGACCGGATGCCCGACACGACGCGCTGTGCCACGGTCTGACGCGACCATCCCGACCAGAGCAGACCTGATCCGCCCCGACCGACCCGACACGGTCGGCTGAACCCGACCCCACCCGACCTCGAGCGAAAGCGAGACCATGACCGAGAACACTGATACCAGCGCGTCCGACATCCTCGCCGACTCGTTCACTCGCGTCAGCGGCTCCGTGCACTCCGTGTTGCGCGGGGTGACCCAGGCCGACCTGGCGGCACGCGTCGACCCCGAGGCGAACACGATCGCATGGCTCGTCTGGCACATCGCGCGGGGCCAGGATGCCCAGGTGAGCGCCCTCGCCGAGACCGATGAGCTCTGGACGAGCGACGGCTGGTACGAGAAGTTCGGCGTGCCCTTTGCCTCGTCGGCCTCGGGCTACGGCCAGAGCCCGGCGGATGTCGCGGCCCTCGACGACATCGGCGCAGACCTGCTCGGGGGCTACTTCGACGCGGTGCACGCCCGCACCCTCGAGATCGTCGGGTCGCTCGACCCGGCGGAGTTCTCCCGGGTCGTCGACGACTCGTACGATCCGCCGGTCACACTCGCCGCGCGGCTGGTTAGCGTGGTGAACGACTGCACGCAGCATGTCGGCCAGGCCTCGTTCATCAAGGGGTTCGCCCGTCGATCCCGCGGCGCATCCTGAGCCGCTGCGACCAAGCATCCTCATCCACTGCGACCAATCGGGCAGGTTTCGCAGGCCGGCTGCGTTGCATCCGGGGCACGCACATCGCTGAAGGGAACACAATGAAGGTTTGGTTCATCACCGGAACGTCACGGGGCTTCGGCCGCGAATGGGCAGAGGCAGCCCTCGAGCGGGGCGACAAGGTCGCCGCAACCGCTCGCAACACCGACTCCCTGAACGATCTCGTCGAGAAGTACGGAGACGCCATTCTGCCGATCTCCCTCGACGTGACCGACCGCGCGGCAGGCTTCGCCGCCGTTGCCCAGGCGCACGAGAAGTTCGGTCGGCTCGACGTCGTCGTCAACAACGCCGGCTACGGCCACTTCGGTTTCATCGAAGAGATCACCGAAGACGAGGCCCGGGCGCAGCTCGAGACCAACGTGTTCGGCGCTCTCTGGATCACGCAGGCGGCGCTGCCGTTCCTCCGCGCCCAGGGCAGTGGTCACATCATCCAGGTGTCCTCGATCGGCGGCATCTCGGCCTTCCCGCTCGTCGGCATCTACCACGCCTCGAAGTGGGCTCTCGAAGGGTTCAGCCAGGCTCTCGCGCAGGAGGTCGGCGGTTTCGGTATCCACGTCACGCTGATCGAGCCCGGCGGGTTCTCGACGGACTGGGCCGGCTCATCGTCGTCGACCTCGGAGCCGCTGGCGGACTACGCCGAGCTGCACGAGAAGGTGGCCGAGGGTCGCAAGGCACGGAACGCGACGCCTGGCGACCCCGCGGCCTCGGCTGCGGCGATCCTGAAGATCGTGGATGCCGAGGAGCCGCCCCTCCGCGTCTTCTTCGGCACTTCCCCGCTCGGCATCGCGAAGGCCGACTACGCCTCGCGCATCGAGACGTGGGAGAAGTGGAACGACGTGTCGGTGCTCGCCCAGGGCGGCGCCGCCTCCGAGTAGGGGGAGGAGTTGCCGGGTGCCAGCCATCGTTTGGCGCCCGGTACCCGGCTCACGGCGCCCGGCGGCCGCTTCGTGGATGCTCGGCTAGCCTTGGGGCATGGCTACCCCCGACTTCGTGCTGGCCCTCCGCGAGAAGGTCGGGCACGCTCCGCTCTGGCTGATCGGAACCACCGCGGTCGTCACGCGCGGCAGCGACATCCTTCTCGTCAAGCGCAGCGACAACGGTGCCTGGACGGCGGTCACCGGCGTCATCGACCCGCGCGAGGAGCCCGCCGATGCCGCCGCTCGCGAGACCCTCGAAGAGGCGGGCGTCACAGCCGTCGCCGAACGACTCGCGTGGGTGCACACCATCCCGCGGGTCGTCTACGACAACGGCGACCAGACCGACTACCTCGACTTCACCTTCCGCATGCGGTACCTCTCGGGGGAGCCTTACCCGGCCGACGGCGAGAACTCGGAGGCGCGGTGGTTCGCGCTCGACGCGATGCCGCCGATGTCGGAGGACATGGCCGCCCGCATCGCGCATGCCTTGGCGCCTGCGGTCGCCACCGAGTTCGTGGTGGACGGGGCCGCCGTTCGGCCCTAGCCGCAGCGCTTCCACCTTCCCGACCGGCTCCGCGCGCAGATCATCCGGCGTGGAGCGCGAATGGGCCGCGGAAAGTCGGTGTGGCTACGAGTCGAGTGCCTGCTCGGCGACACGGGCGCGGTCGGTACCGTCGAGCCGGCCTGTCGCAAGTTCGATCTGCAGCTGCTCCCTGAGCGCTGTGGCTTCGGCCACGCTCAGCGACCGGGCGGCCAACACGGCCTGTGCCGCCAGCAGGCCCTGCAGGTGTTCGAACGCCTCGCGCGACCCGGTGACCGCTTCGCTCAGCGCTTCGACGCTCGCCAGGTCGGGACGCCGCTGCAGGATCGCGAGGGCCATCACCCGCTTCGCCTCCGACCTGTCCCGCAGCAGCTTCTGCACGTCGTCGCGCCGTAGCGCCGGGCGTTTCGCCAGCCGGTGCCCGCGGTCGACCGCTGCCTGCAGCCCGGCGGCGCCGCCGTCGTGGCCGGCGCCCCGCTCGCCCTCGATCGACCGGGCTCGGCGTTCGTCGGCGTGTGCGTCGGCCCAACGGCTGTCGGCGAGGTGGGTGTCGCCGCAGCCGCTCCCTGCGAGGCGACGGCAAGCGCCTCCCGCCGCAGCTCCCGGGCGCGTTCCCCATCGCCAGATGCCTCGGCGCCCTCTGCCTCGCGCAGCCGAGCGGCAACTGTAGCGAGCGCGCGCCGCAACCCTTCCGCGTCGCTCCCGCCCGTCTCCATGCGCCCAGCGTACGGCGATATCGCGGCGTGCGATGACTCGGTCGCAGGCAGTGGTTCGGTCTCTGCCGTCATCGGGCGCTGGACCCAGCTGATGGTCAAGAGATAAGATGAGCGTTCATCGTTTCTGACGTCGACGACTCCGCCGACAGGAGGAGGATGTGATGGGTGAGGCGCCCATGTATGGCAGGCGATGGCCCGACGGGCGGGCGAGGCCGTACGACCCGCTGCCGAAACCGCCGTACAACGAGGCGAAGGCGCTGGCGATCGGCCGGCCACTCGGGCATCTCGAATCGGAGAGGCTGGGGCTTCGCGGCTACTCGATCCACTCGGTCAACGGAGTGCCCGAGCTCATCGAGTCGGGATACTGCCCACTCGACTGGGCCAGTACCGCACCCGATGTGCGGTCGACGTCTGTGCAGACCGGATTCGCGGTGAGGGTGGGCGTCGACGCCGAGCAGGAGCGACGACAGCTGCTTCTGCATGCGGCGAACCACCTGCACAACTCCCACCCGTACTGGAAGTCGAAGATCGGGAAGAGCGAGTACGACCCGGAGTGGTACGGCGTTCGGGAGGCGCTGGAGGAGGCGGTCGAGTTCCCGCTCACGATCGATTTCGAAGGCCGCGCGACGGAGGTGCAGGCGTTCGACCACCTCGGCGACCGATTCGCGCGGCTGGCGCTGCCCGATCAGGGCGTGATCGTGACGATCGCGGGGCTGCCCGAGGTCTTCGGGGAGCGCTTCACGCTGCGCCTCCCGCGTTCCGAGTGAGCGCCGCCGCGAGGCGCGCCACATCTCAGACGAGGCCGAGCTCGCGCAGGCTCTCCGCCGTCTCGACGATCGTCTGCTCTGCCGGGCGCGGCGCGAAACCGAGCTCGCGCTTCGCCCTGTCGTTGTGGATGACCAGCGGCGCCGGCTCGTCACCCGGCTCTTCCTCGGTCGGCACCTGGGAGGCGAACGCTCCGAGGCGAGCCCGCAGCACCTTCGCCACGTCGAGGAACGTCTTCGTCGGCCCGTCGGCGAGTGCGAGGTAGCGCCGCCCGGCCGCCGCCGGGGTGTTCATCGCCGCGATGTGCAGGGCCGCGACATCCCGCACGTCTGCGATGCCGAAGCGCTGCCGGGGTGTGTGGGTCATCGCCCCGGTGAGCATCGCGGTGAAGACCTGCAGCGACGACCGGGCGTCGGTGGTGAGCGTCGGGCCCGCGATCCAAGTCGGGTTGATGACCGCGAGTGAGAGGTCGCCGCCCTCGCGCTCGATGAAGTCCCAGGCCGCCCGTTCGGCGACGGCCTTCGAGAGCGGGTAGGCCGCGAGGCCGGGTGTCGACGGGTCGGTCCAGTCGTCTTCGGTGTAGTCGCGAACCGGTTTGGGGGAGTACCCGATCGCCGCGAACGACGAGGTCAGCACGACGCGCCGGGCGCCCGCATCCCGCGCCGCCCCGAGGAGGCGGAGCGCCCCGTCCCGGGCCGGAACGACGACCTCCTCGGGTGTCGTGCCGAGCAGCATCGGCGACGCGAGGTGGTAGACATCCTCGATCCCATTGGCCGCGGCGGCCCAGCCCTCATCGGCTGTGAGGCTCGCGAAGACGACCTCGAGCGCACCCCCGCCGAGCATGTCGGCCGGCACCCCGGCCCGCACCAGCGCCTCGCGGAGGCCCGCCTCACCCGCCGGTGAGCGGAGCGTCGTGCGCACCTCCGTTCCGCCGAGCAGCAGGTCGGCGATCAGCCGTGTCGCGAGATAGCCCGATCCACCGGTCACCAGCACGCGGCTCATGAGAGCACCGCCTCGAGCTGGTCGAGCAGCACATGCACGCGACTGGCGGCCGCTTCTTCGCCGGGTCCATCGCCGCGATCGCGCGCATCCCAGAGACCCGCCTTCGCCTCGAGGTAGCGCAGGTGCACCTGCAGCGTCGCGATCTCCTGCTCGATGCGCTTCGCGTGCCGGGTCAGGATGTCGCGCTGCTCGCCGGCGGCGGAGCGCCCCTTCGCGCGGTTGGCCTGGTAGGTGCGCATGTCTTCGATGCCGACACCCATGGCCCGCAGGCAGGCGAGCACCTGCAGGTCGTCGAGGTCCTGCTCGCGGTAGCGGCGATGGCCGCTCCGCTCGTCGCGGGCGATCGGGCCGATCAGCCCGATCTCTTCGTAGTACCGCAGGGTCGGTTCGCTGAGCCGACTGCGCTGCGAGGCGTTCTGGATGGTCAACAGTGTCATGGCTCCATCAGAACAGACCTCAAGCGCTTGAGGTCAAGCACAGTTTCTGAAGCAAGTAGATATATATACTATCCGATAGCTATACTCTCCATTGTGAAGATGTCCGAACTGAGTGCCGTGAGCGGCACCCCCACCGCCACGATCAAGTTCTACCAACGAGAGGGTCTCCTCCCGCCGAGCGACAAGACGGCCCCGAACCAGGCGGACTACGGGCCGGCGCACGTCGCCCGGCTGCAGCTCATCCGCGCGCTTCTCGGCGTCGGCAAGCTCAGCATCGCCGCGGCGGCCGAGGTCATCGGCTCGATCGACTCTGCCGAGCCGGTGCTGTACACGTTCGAGGCCGCGCAGAACGCGCTCTCTGAGCACCTCGACGAGAGCGATGTGACTCCGGATGCCCTGGCCATCGTCGACGCGGCGACCACCGGCTGGCGGGTCAGCCCCGGCAACCCCGGCCGGCTGGCCGCCGCGCGGGTGGTCGACACGTTCGGCGCGCTCGGCCAGGCAGACGAGGCAGGCTGGTTCGATCGCTACGCCGCCGCGGCGCTGCTGGCCGCCGAGGCCGACCTCGACGAGATCGCCAGTCGCTCCGGCCGGGACGCCCAGGCCGAGACGGTAGTCGTCGGTACGGTGCTCGGCGATGCGCTGTTCTCCGGGCTGCGGCGGGCCGCACAGGAGCACGTGTCGAGCGGGCGTCATCCGGCACCGCCGCACGCAGCATCCACCCGACCGAACGGAGCGTCATGACCACCGCCACTGCCCCCGCGCCCACCCGGCCCCGCACCCTCGTCTCGCGGGTCAGTTGGCACCGGCCGCTGCTCGCCCTCGCCGCGGCGATGGGCGCGCTCGCTTTGATCGCGGCGATCGGCTCAGTCGTCGACCCCCGCGAGATCACCGGCGTACCGCTCTGGAACAAGCCCCTGCTCTTCGCCGTGTCGGTGGGCGTCTACGCGCTCACCCTCTCGTGGCTGCTGGGCATGCTGACGCGGTTCCGACGTGTGGTGCACGTGTTCGGCACGATCGCCACCATCGGCCTCGCCATCGAGATGGTGATCATCGTGGGGGTCGCGCTGGCCGGCACGACCAGCCATTTCAATGTGTCGACGCCCCTGGCCACGGTGCTCTGGGGGGTGATGGCCGTGTCGATCGTCGTGGTGTGGATGCTCGGCATCCCCGTCGCGGTGCTGCTGTTCCGCACCGATCTCGGCGACCCCGCACGATCGCTCGCGGTGCGGGCGGGGCTGCTTCTCGCTCTGGTCGGGATGGGGCTCGCGTTCCTGATGACCGGGCCGCAGGGGTCGCAGATCACGGACTACCAGGGGATCGTCGGCGCGCACACCGTGGGGGTCGCCGATGGCGGACCCGGTCTGCCGCTCGTCGGGTGGAGCACGGTCGGCGGGGATCTGCGCATCCCGCACTTCATCGGCATGCACGCGCTGCAGCTGGTGCCGCTCGCCGCCCTCGTGCTCGAGTTGGTGGCGCGGCGGGTGCCGGCGCTAGCGGTACTGCGCGAGGCGAGGGTGCGTGCCGGGCTGGTGGCCGTCTTCGTCGCCCTCTACGTGGGGGTGCTCGCGCTCGTCACGGTTCAGGCGCTGGCGGGGGAGCCTCTGGTGCATCCGTCGGGCACGACCCTCGCGGTCGGCGGAGTGCTCGCGGCGGCGGCGCTGGTGGCGGGCGGAATCGTTCTCGCGGTCGGGCGCCGGCCGGCGCAGGGCCGGTGACGGCTCAGACGCTCCGCCGGTCGTCTGCAGGGCCGGTGACGGCTCAGACGCTCCGCCAGTCGTTGCTCTGCAGGTGCGAGCCCGCCTGCGGCCCCATCTGCAGCATCCCGCCGTCGGCGACGAACGACGCCCCGGTGACGTAGCTCGCCTGCGGCGACGCGAGGAACGCGATCACGGCTGCGATCTCGCGCGCGTCGCCGGGCCGGCCGAGCGGCACGCCGGGGCGGCTGGCGTCGTGCGGGTTCTGGTCGGTCATCCCGGTCATGGGCGTCGCGATCTCGCCCGGTGCCACGGCGTTGACCGTGATGCCGTACTGCCCGAGTTCGAGTGCCGCGGTCTTGACGAGGCCGCCGAGGCCGTGCTTGGCCGCGTCGTAGGCGCTCGAACCGACCCGCGGCTGGTGTTCGTGCACGCTCGTCACGGCGATGATGCGCCCGCCGTGCCCGCCCGCGATCATGCGCTTCGCTGCGTGCTGGATGCCGACGAACGCACCGCCCAGGTCGGTGGTGATGATGTGATTCCACTCGTCGTAGTCGAGGTCGAGGAGCAGGGTCGACGCACCCGTGCCCGAACTGCTGACGAACACGTCGAGCCCGCCGAGCTGGTCGGCCAGGCTGTCGACGACCTCTCCGGTCGACGGGATGTCTGTCAGGTCGAGGTGCGCAACGAACGCCCGCGCGCCGAGGCTGCGCACCTCGTCGGCGGTGGCTTCGGCCCCGTCGCGGTCGGTGTGCCAGGTGATTCCGACGTCGAGCCCGTCGCGCGCCAGCGCCACCGCTGCGGCCCGGCCGATGCCGGAGTCGGAGCCCGTGACGATCGCGGTGCGGAAGGGGGCGCCGGCCCAGTCGTCGCCGGCCGCTGCGCTGTTCGGTGTGTCGCTGCTGTTCGGTGTATCGCTCATGCGGGCCACGCTAGGCGCCCCCTTCCGCCGCGTGAAGGGCTTGCGCTCGCCCTCCGCGTGCTGCGCGGCCCGTCGTACCGGTGCCGTCGGTGCTAGCATTGCTGTCAGAGGGAAGGTGCTCATGGGTACTCTGACGGTGCGGAATCTCGACGACGATGTGCAGCGCCGCATCCGTCGGCGCGCCGCCGAGAACGGGCGATCGATGGAGGCCGAGGCGCGTGCCATTCTGAGCGCAGCCGTCTCAGACAATCGTCTGGTGGCGACCTGGCTCGCCGCCGTCGCCGACATCGGCCTCGACGAGTTCGCCGTGCCGCCGCGGTCGGCGCCGAGACAGTCGGATCTCGCATGATCGTGCTCGACACGAACGTGCTCTCCGAGCCCCTCCGCAGGCAGCCCGACGACGCCGTTCTCGAATGGCTCCAGGTCGCGGCCGGAGAGGCCGCCATCACCTCGATCAGTGTCGGAGAGCTCCTCGTCGGTGCTCGACGCCTTCCCGTGGGCCGACGCCGCGATGCGCTGCTCTCGGCCGTCGAGAACATCGTCGACAACTTCGGTGCGGAGATTCTCGCCTACGATTCGCGCGCGGCGACCGCCTATGCCGCTCTGCAGGAGCGCCGTGCGGCGATGGGGCGACCCCTCAGCGTTGAAGACGGGATGATCGCGGCGATCTGTGTATCCGCCGGCGCCAGCCTCGCCACAAGGAACACGAAGGATTTCGTCGGTCTCGGCCTCGACCTGATCGACCCGTGGGCGAACGTCTGAAGCGTGCGTGGCTGGCCGATAAGGCTGGAGTAGGGCGGGGGTCGCGGGCAGAATGGGGGGATGAGCGAGCCGCACCACCGCATCTTCAGCACGAGTTTTGCGAGCATCCATGCCCTCTACGTCGCGAAGGTCGAGCGCAAGGGTCACAGCCGCGAGGAGGTCGACGAGGTCATCGGCTGGCTGACGGGATACGACCGGGGGGGCATCCAGAGTGTGATCGACGACGGTGCCGATCTGCAGGCGTTCTTCGCGGGGGCCCCGGCGTTCAACCCGGATGCGGTGCTCATCACCGGGCTGATCTGCGGAATTCGGGTGGAGGAGATCGAGGGCCCGTTGATGCAGAGGATCCGCTACCTGGACAAGCTGGTCGACGAGGTGGCCCGCGGCAAGAAGATGGCCTCCATCCTCCGCTCCTGACCCACGAGCGAGGACCGGCACGGCCTACGCTGGAGCGGTGCGGGAATAGAACGGGGCCGCCACCCGTTGAGCCGAATATCGATGCAAACGCATAGAAAAGAGAGCATCATGCAGTTCGGAATCTTCAGCGTCAGCGACGTGACGACCGACCCCACGACCAACACCACCCCCAGCGAACAGCAGCGCATCAAGGACATCGTCACGATCGCGCAGAAGGCCGAAGAGGTCGGCCTCGACGTGTTCGCGATCGGGGAGCACCACAACCCGCCCTTCTTCTCCTCCAGTCCCACGACCACGCTCGCCTACGTCGCCGCGAAGACCGAGAAGCTCCTTTTGAGCACGAGCACCACGCTCATCACCACCAACGACCCGGTGAAGATCGCCGAAGACTACGCGATGCTGCAGCACCTCGCCGACGGCCGCGTCGACCTCATGATGGGTCGTGGCAACACCGGCCCCGTCTACCCCTGGTTCGGCCAGGACATCCGGCAGGGCATCCCGCTCGCCATCGAGAACTACGCCCTGCTGCACCGGCTCTGGCGCGAAGACTACGTCACCTGGGAGGGCAAGTTCCGCACGCCCCTGCAGGGGTTCCAGTCGACGCCCCGCCCGCTCGACGGCGTGCCTCCCTTCGTCTGGCACGGCAGCATCCGTTCGCCTGAGATCGCCGAGCAGGCCGCCTACTACGGAGACGGGTTCTTCGCGAACAACATCTTCTGGCCGAAGGAGCACTACATGCAGCTCATCGGCTACTACCGCTCGCGCTTCGAGCACTACGGCCACGGAACCGCCGAGCAGGCGATCGTCGGCCTCGGCGGCCAGGCCTTCATGGCGAAGAAGTCGCAGGACGCGGTGAACCAGTTCCGCCCGTACTTCGACAACGCGCCGGTCTACGGCCACGGCCCGTCGCTCGAAGACTTCACCGAGCAGACCCCGCTCACCGTGGGCAGCCCGCAGCAGGTCATCGACCGCTACGCCGGCATGCGCGAGCACTTCGGCGACTACCAGCGCCAGCTGTTCCTGATGGACCACGCCGGCCTGCCGCTCAAAACGGTGCTCGAGCAGCTCGACTTCCTGGGCGGCGAGGTCGTGCCCGTTCTCCGCAAGGAGCTCGAGGTGAACCGGCCGGCCGGCATCTCCGACGGCCCGACGCACGCCTCGCTGGTCGCGGCGCGCGACGCGGCCGAGGCTGCCGCGGCCGAGTCCGTGGTCGCCGGTGCTGCGGCAGCGTCTCTCTCCGATCTCACCGAGAGCAGGTAGGCGAATGAATGCCCGCTCCCTCGTCGTCGTCAGCGCCGGCCTCAGCCAGCCCTCGTCGACGCGCCTGCTCGCCGACCGTCTGGCGGCGGCGACGCTCGATCGCCTGTCGGCTCTGGATGCCCCCACCACCGTCGAGGTCATCGAACTGCGCGACCTCGCCCACGACATCACGAACAACTTGCTGACGGGCTTCGCTGCGCCGAAGCTGCAGGCGGCACTGGACGCGCTGTCCCACGCCGACGGGCTGATCGCCGTGACGCCGATCTTCACGACCAGCTACTCGGGCCTGTTCAAGTCGTTCATCGACGTGATCGAGCCCACAGCGTTGACCGACCTGCCCGTTCTGATCGCCGCCACCGGCGGCACGGAGCGGCACTCGCTCGCCCTGGACTATGCCGTGCGCCCCCTGTTCACGTACCTGCACACCGTGGTCGTGCCGACCGCCGTGTACGCGGCGTCGAGCGACTGGGGCAGCGGGGCTGCGGCCGGCGGCGCTGCTTCTGGCGGCGGCGGCCTGGCCGCCCGCATCGGGCGCGCCTCGTCGGAGCTCGCGACCCTGGTCGCGGCCTCCGACCGCTCCTCCCGCGTACTCGACCCCTTCGCCCTCCCCGCCGGCTTCAGCCCGACCGGCGCCTAGCCGGCCCCGCCCGATGAAGAACCGGCGTGGAATCGAGACACGCAACGTGACATAATGTCGTTGTTGGCCCATTGCGGTGGTGCCAGAAGTGAACCCCGGGAGATCTCGTTCGACGAGGCCCGGGGTTCTGCGCATTCAGATCTCGGCGAGATGCACCTGCGATCCGAGGGCCCTGAGGTGGCTCGGGTTGCCCCGTCTGTGCTGCGTGACTGCGCCGCACAGGGTGTCGGCGATCCAGAGGAGCGGTTCCGCCGGTCCCGGCACGTGCTCGATGCGCGTGCTGGACTCGAGTTGGCGCTTCGACCGCAGCGCGTCGACAAGAGCACGGTCCAGTTTGTCTGATGGTCCCCTCGACTCGAGCTTCACCAGTCGTACGTCTCGAGCCTGCAGTTCGTCGCACAGGCGCTCGAGGCAGAGCCGTCGACGACGCTCACTGCGCACTGAGGGCTCACTGGCGCACACCACGACGACGTGGTCGAGATGAAACGACGTGACAAGGGAGACGAGCCGGTCGCGGCCGTGGGTATCCTCGTCGTGCCAGTGGACCTTCTTCGCACCGTGTCGGAGGTGAGCGCGCAGAACTGCGCGCAACTCCTCGTGGATGATCTCCGAATGAGTATATCTCGTCTTAACGATGAGGCATGAGCGTCTCTCTGCCGCGAGAATGGACCGATGAACGAACGTGAACCGAGCGCCGGAGCCGTGCAGGCGCTCGCGCCCGCGCCGATCGACCTCGCGGCGTGGGCGCGGCGCGAGCACTGGGCGTACTACCGCGAGCGGGTACCGTGCTCGTGGTCGATGACCGTCGAACTCGACGTGACCGGGTTCGTCGCCGCCCTGCGGGCATCGGGCCGCAAGACCTACATCGCGCAGCTGTGGGCCCTGGCGACCGTGGTGAACCGGCACGAGGAGTTCAGGATGGCCGTCGGAGACGACGGCTCGCCCGCGATCTGGCCGGTGCTGCATCCATCGTTCACTGTGTTCAACAGCCGGCTCGAGACGTTCGCCGTTCTGTGGGCCGAGTACGACCCCGACTTCGCGCTGTTCCATGAGCGGGCGAGGAGCATCCTCGAAGAACACCGGAGCCCGACCGGCCTCTTTCCGCAGGGAGAGCCGCCCGCGAACGCCTTCGACGTGTCGAGCCTGCCGCGCACCCCGTTCAGCGCGCTGCACATCCAGACACCCGGCGGAGTCGACCACCTGCTGCCGATCTTCACGCTCGGCCGCCACATCGAGCGGGATGATCGCACCCTCCTCCCGCTGGCCCTGCAGGTGAACCATGCAGCGGTCGACGGCTTCCACGCCTCACGCCTGCTCGGTGATCTGCAGGATATGTTCGCCGATCCGGGCTGGCTCGGCCCGATGGGCTGACATCCGACAGTGTCGCGGGGCTGACCGCATGACTACGCTGGAGGCGTGACGGAACCGGGGGGCCCAGCGAACTGGCGTACCCGCGCGACCACTCTCTCGCGCAAGGTGCCGTCGAAATGGCTGGCGACCGCCGCGATCGGGCTCTTCCTGGCCGGGTCGGCCGCGTTCGGCGGCCTCGAGACGGTCGATGCGGATGCCCTGCCCGAGGTCGCGGCAGGTAGCGCGTTCGACGGGGCCCAGCTGCGCATTACGGTCGATCGTGCCGTTCTGGTCGACGGCTTTCCGGAGCAGAACATCACCCCGGCCGAGGGCAGACGGTTCTTCGTGGTCGTCGCCACGGTCGAGAACCTCTGGGACCGACCGGTGAGCACGTACAGCAACACGGGAGCGGCGGACAACCTTCGACCGGTCGGCGTCGACGGCATCACCGCGGAGACGAAACCGACCGATGTGCTTGTGATCAGCGATGCGACGCGCTCGCCGCGCCTGCAGCCGCGGGTTCCCGTCGAACTTGCGTTCCTCTGGGAGGTCGCGCCCAGCGCCGCCGCCGACCTCGACCAGGTGCGCGTCGACATCTACGACAAGGTGTACACGGCCAACGGCTTCGTCACCTACGGAGCCCGGTACGACAGCCCGTTCCTGGCGGCCGTGACCACGGTTCCCCTCACCGACAACGGCGCGGGGGAGTCGTCGTGACCGCGGCGACGCCGACCTGGCGGCACGTCGCGAACGGTGCAGCGCTCCTCGGTTTCCTCGTGGTCGCCGGCGTCGTGCTGCACTCCGCGCCGACCGACGAGCAGTGGCAGGCGCCGATCCCGGTGAACGGTGCGATCGGCGAGGCACTGACCGGGCGCAACATCCGCGCGACCGTCACGAACATCCGGGTGGCCGATGCGGTGACCGCGAGCAACGGGTGGGCGGGTGAGACGACGGGTGTCTGGGTCGTGGTGGATGCGCGGGTCGAAGCCGTGGTCACCGACTACGGTGCGAGTCTCAGCACCGCGCAACTGAAGGTCGGCGACACGGTGTACGGGGCATCCGAGCGCCCCGCAGAGGGTTCGATCGAGGGTGTCTCGTTGAGCGTCGGCATCCCGCACGCCGGGCCGCTGTTCTTCGAGGTGCCCCGCGACGCCCTCTCGGGCGAGGATGCACGCGCCGCCGAGGTGCAACTCGCTGCGACCTCCGACCCGCGCACGGACTCCCTCATCGTCGTTCCCGTCGATCTCGCCTCCCTCACCTCCGAGCCGCGCATCGTGACCTCCGAACCGCAGTGGGGGAAGGGATGATCGGGGGCTGGCTGAGGCGCAACGGGCTCGCCCTCGCCGCTGTCGTCGTGCTGGTTCCGCTCACTGTGGGCATCACCTTCTCGAACGAGTGGATCTCGTACTATGCCGAGCGACCCAGCCAGCCTGTGGTGGTCGGCGCAGGGGCGGCGGCCGACTTCGCGGGAACCGGCTGGCGCATCGAGGGCAGCCGCCGCATCGCGGCCGACAGTGCGGAGGGGGCAGACGCCTCGCTCCCGGCGGGCAGCCAGCTGGTCGTCGTCACCGTCGGCGTGACCCCGCGGGAGCTCGACGACGAGGGCACGTCGCCGTTCTGCGAGGTGCGGCTGCAGGAGGCGGGCGGCGGTGAGCTGGCGCGCAGTTGGGGCGATGCGTCGTTCGAGCCGATCGACTACCGGGTGTCGGAGGAGGCCGAGACCGCCTGTACGAGCGAGCTGACCACACCGTACCGGTTCGAGGCGCTCTTCGTCATTCCCGCCGAGGTGGACACGGCGTTGGTGCTCCGGCTCGAGGTGGTCGAGGAACTGCCCCGCTACCTCGCGCTCACGCTCTGAGCTGCGGCGTCAGCCACCTCGCGGCGCTGGTCGAGCTTCACGAGGCAGAAGTTGTAGGCCGCGGCAACCAGGCAGAGGCGGAGCGGCTCGACGACGACATCGACGGCGAAGCTCAGTATCTGGTCGAAGTTCATCCACCACGAGTTGAGATCGTGCGGGCCGATCACCCGCACCGCTGCGAAGTCGAGCCAGGCCGATGCGCTCTCGAGCACGGTGTAGCCGAGAATGTAGATGCCCATCGGCACGACGCCCGCCCGCCAGATGAGCAGCAGGGCATCCGCGAACGGTCTCCACCGGCCGGCCCAGTCCGATCCCAGGTCTCTGAGGCGGGTGCTGACGACCGAGGGCAGTGCGTCGAAGCGTGCGCGGGCCGAGGAGAGAGCGCGGATGCGGGGCTCGGGCAGGCGGAGCCGCGGCGTCGCCAGCGCCCTCCCGTAGACGATGCCGGCCAGGGTCAGCCACGCGATCGGCAGCAGCACGAGCCCGCCCGTCTCGGTGATCGCCCACTGTACGGCTTCGACGATCCACTGCACCGGAGCGAATACGCCGACGACCGCCTGGCGCAGGTCGTCGAGCCAGCGCATGGCCTGGCGGTCGGCGATCCAGCCCTGCACGTCTTTCGTGTAGGCGGTGATGAGGAACAGGGTGAGGTAGACCCAGACGGCTTCGAGGTAGACGGCGACGAGGTTGGTCCATCGGGGGAGCCGGTCGCTGAAACGCTTGATGAGGTAGCGCCCGGTGAAGGCGACGACGATGGTACCGACCGAGAAGGGGCTGAACTCGATGCTCAGCACGGAGTTCGTGTGCGTGCCCTCGAAGAAGTTGATGTTCTTGAGGGCGGCTTCGGCGTAGGCCTGGGTGTCGTCGGCGAGGAGCTGCCAGGCGGCGTAGAACGCGAAGAACGGCAGGATGCTCACCAGGAGGAT
Organism: Subtercola sp. Z020; assembly: GCF_002931235.1. Lineage (GTDB taxonomy): Bacteria > Actinomycetota > Actinomycetes > Actinomycetales > Microbacteriaceae > Subtercola. The sequence continues at coordinate 42,549 of NZ_PSTT01000105.1, forward strand.
GTCGTAGAGCTTCTGCCGCGGGGCGGAGGGCACGTTCACGGTGGTGCGGTCGACGGCGTCTTCGCCCTTGTCGCGCAGGTTCATGAAGCCCGGCAGCGCGGGCCGGAGCGTCAGGAACATCGCGATGTAGCTGCCGAGTCGCGCCAGGATGGCGAGCGGCATGAGCAGCAGCCCCACGAGTGCGCTCGTCGCCCCGAAGAACGCGGCCACCTCGATCAGCAGGTAGCGCGCCAGCCAGCCGGCCAGATACCACGCCAGCAGCTGCGGCCACCGTGCGGCCACCAGCCGCACCGTGCGTGACAGGATCGAGAACACGCCCCCACCCTAGCGGCGCCCGACCCTCCCGTCCCGGTTTCCTCCCCTGCACAGGTCGCCGGTCGGCTGTCTTCTCCACAGATGCCGCTGCGGCGCACGGGGGAACCTCAGCACCGCGTACGGTCGCAGACAAGACGATTTTCAGAGGTTGACCAACTACAGTTGGTCAACATGACCGAGACGGTGAATGTGCAGGAAGCAAAGACGAGGCTCAGCGAGATTCTCAGCCGGGTCGAGCGCGGCGAGGAGTTCATTCTGGCGCGCGGAGGTAAACCCATCGCGACGCTCCGGGCCGTCGAGCCGGTGTCCCGGCGCGTGCTCGGCTTCGCACCGGGGCCCGACCTGCCCGATTCCTTCTGGGACCCGATGACAGAAGAAGAACTCGCCGAGTGGGGCATGTGATGAGGCTGCTTCTCGACACGCATGCGGCGTACTGGGCCATCCGCGAGCCGACGAGGATACCGAGCCCCGCTCGCGACCTCGTCGAAGACATGGGTAACGAGGTGCTGGTCTCCGCCATCACTCCGTGGGAGTTGGGCATCAAGTTCCGAAAGGGCCTCCTTCCCGGGGCAGGGCTCTTCCTGGAAGCGCTGGAACGCCATCTGCGGTTCCTGCGGGCGACCGAGCTTCCGGTGACGCTCGAGCATTCCCTGGCCACGGCCCACCTCGAGTGGACGCATCGTGATCCGTTCGACCGGATGCTCGCCGCACAGGCGATCGTCGAGAACGCGGTGCTGGTGACGGCCGACGCCGCCTTCTCGTCACTGGCCGGCCTTCGCACGGCCTGGAAGTGACGAGAAGGGGCGACGAGGGGCGCTAGACGAAGGGCGTCGCCGAGTCCATGAGCTTCGAGCGGATGAGGAAGCGCACGCCCTCCGGCGCCTCGACCGAGAATCCGCTGCCGCGACCCTTCACGACGTCGATCGTCAGGTGGGTGTGGCTCCAGTACGCGAACTGCTCCGCCGACATCCAGAAGTCGATCGTCTGCGGCGGGGCGCCGCCCGGGGCGATGTCCAGCACACCGAGCAGCACATCGGCGTCGGAGGTGATGAAGTCGCCCGCGGGGTAGCACATCGGTGAACTGCCGTCGCAGCATCCACCCGACTGGTGGAACATCAGCGGCCCGTACAGCTCCCAGAGCTTCCGCAGCAGCAGCACACTCGCATCGGCCAGGGCGACCCGCGACTGGGTCTCGTTCGGCAGCGTGACCGCCGCATCGACAGGCATCGGTGCCGGCTTAGAAGAAGCCGAGGGCGTTGTCGCTGTACGACACCAGCAGGTTCTTGGTCTGCTGGTAGTGGTCGAGTGCGAGCTTGTTGTTCTCGCGGCCGATACCCGAGCTCTTGTAGCCGCCGAATGCCGCCCCGGCCGGGTAGGCGTGGTAGTTGTTGACCCACACGCGACCGGCCTGGATGTCGCGGCCCGCCCGGTACGCCGTCGTGCCGTTCCGCGACCAGACGCCGGCGCCGAGCCCGTAGAGGGTGTCGTTGGCGATCGAGATGGCGTCGTCGTAGTCGTCGAACGAGGTCACCGCGACGACCGGCCCGAAGATCTCCTCCTGGAAGATGCGCATCCTGTTGTTGCCTTCGAAGATGGTCGGCTGCACGTAGTAGCCCTCCGACAGGTCGCCGCCGAGGTCAGCGCGCTCGCCGCCGAGACGCAGTTTCGCGCCCTCCTGCTTTCCGATGTCGAGGTAGCTGAGGATTTTCTCGAGCTGGTCGTTCGACGCCTGCGCCCCGACCTGGGTGTCGGTGTCGAGCGGGTTGCCCTGCACCGCCTTGGCCGTGCGCGCGGTCACCGTGTCGAGGAAAGAGTCGTAGATCGGCTTCTGGATGAGCGCGCGGCTCGGGCAGGTGCACACCTCGCCCTGATTGAACGCGAAGAGGGTGAAGCCCTCCTGCGCCTTGTCGTAGAACGCGTCGTCGGCGTCGGCCACATCGCTGAAGAAGATGTTCGGCGACTTACCGCCGAGTTCCAGCGTGACGGGGATCAGGTTCGCCGACGCGTACTGCGAGATCAGCCGGCCCGTGCTGGTCTCGCCGGTGAAGGCGATCTTGCGGATGCGCGGGCTCGACGCGAGCGGCTTGCCGGCCTCCACCCCGAAACCGTTGACGATGTTCAGCACTCCGGGCGGCAGGATGTCGCCGATGAGCTCGATCAGTACGAGGATCGACACGGGGGTCTGCTCGGCCGGCTTCAGCACGACCGCGTTGCCGGCGGCGAGGGCGGGAGCGAGCTTCCACACGGCCATCAGGATCGGGAAGTTCCACGGGATGATCTGGCCGACGACCCCCAGCGGCTCGTGGAACTGGTACGCCACGGTGTCGTTGTCGAGCTGGGCGTGGTCGCCGTCCTGCGCACGGATGGCGGCGGCGAAGTAGCGGAAGTGGTCCGACGCGAGCGGCAGGTCGGCGTTCAGCGGTTCGCGGATGGGCTTGCCGTTGTCCCACGTCTCCGCCACGGCGAGCAGCTCGAGGTTCGCGTCGATCACGTCGGCGATGCGGTTCAGTACCGCGGCCCGTTCGGCGGGGGAGGTCTTGCCCCAGGCCGGTGCGGCGCTGTGCGCGGCATCCAGAGCCTTCTCGATGTCTTCGGCCGTGCCGCGGGCGACTTCGGCGAACGGCTTTCCGTTGACGGGGGAGATGTCTTCGAAGTACTGGCCCTTCACAGGCTTGGTCCACTCGCCGCAGATCCAGTGCTCGTAGCGCGGCTTGAAGGTGACTTTCGCATCCGGTGTTCCGGGGGCTGCGTAGATCGTCATGTCGGTTTCCTTAGACGTCGTTGTCGTGAGGCGAGCCCGCTTCGGGCCACCGCGACCAGCCTAGGAAGGCCGGGGTTGCGGGAGGGTTGCGAACGGTTGCGGCGTGGTCGGCCAGAGTCTAGGAGGTTCCGCCGCTCAGGGCGGTCAGCGGCGTCTAGCGGCGCTCGGCGGCGAACTCGGCATCGATGTGTTCGATGCGTGAGACGACGGATGCCCGTTTGGGCGAATGCGTCGGCAGCCGTTCGAGGCAGGCCAGCCACACCCCGCGGTCGGAGGCGCACTCGTCGGTGCGGGCGTAGCCGAGCAGAACGTCGGCCGAGGCATCCGTCAGGAGGGATTCCCGCACGTTGCGGCTCACCGCGCGCCTGATCTCGAGGACCCCCGGCGCCGTCGACACGGCCAGCACCTCCCCGGAGTAGGCGCCGAGCGCAACGCGGTGCGCACCGCGCTCGAGGAATGCGAGCACCCGGTGCGCGTCGAGTTCGAGGGGAACGGGCATCCGGTACGGCCTCGACAGAGGGGCGAGTGCCGGGTGCAGCTCGGCCAGCACCGAACGGAGGCGCACCATCTCCGCGCGGAGCGTGGCGACGGAGTTGTCGGCGACGTAGAGCTTCTGGGCGAGCTGTTCGGCCGAGAGACCGTGCCGGTGCCACGCGAGCAGGGTGAGGATTTCGCTGTGCCGCGCGCTCAGCTCGATCGTGCGGCCGGCGTAGCTCAGGCGCCCGACTTCACGGCCGAGCACGCTGAGCAGGGGGGCGCTCGCCGGCGGGGAGGGGCGCGGTGGGGGAGCTGCTGCCGGTGTGGGCCGACCCGATGCGGCCCGACCCGGTGCGGCCGCGCGGCGCTCGGGCCGGTGCGCCCGGGCGGGGGTCAGCTGCTGGATGCGCAGCTCGGCTTCGGCAGCGGCGACCGCGGCTTCCATGAGGGGCAGGGTCACCGGCGACACCGCGTCGTGGCCGCCCGTGATGTCGATGACGCCGAGCACCTCACCCGACGCCGGGTCGTGCACCGGCACCGCCGAGCAGCTCCACGGGTGCACGATGCGGTTGAAGTGCTCGGCGCCGCCGATCTGGATGCTGCGGTCGAGGGCGAGAGCGGTGCCCGGCGCGCTCGTGCCGACGACCCGTTCCGACCAGTTGGCGCCTTCGACGAACGCCATGCCCTCAGCCCTGCTGCGGAGCTCCCGGTCGCCGTCGATCCAGAGCAGCCGGCCGGCCTGGTCGCCGATCGCCACGATGAGGCCGCGCTCGAAGGTGTGCGCGATCAGCAGGCGATGGATGACCGGCAGCACGAGGGCGAGCGGATGCGCACTGCGGTACTCGCGGAGCGCCTCGTCGTCGAGGTCGAACGCCGGGGTGAGCCTGTCGGGGTCGACGTTCGACCGCAGGGAGCGCTGCCACGACTCCTCCACGAGCCGCCGCACTCCGGCCCCCGTGGTGGCGGCGGGGAAGGCGGCCGACCGGAACCCGCCGACCACTTCGTCGTGCGCGCGCTCAGCGACCGCGCGGGGGGCGGGGGTGCGGCGGGCGGCCACGGTTCTCCGATCGTCGCTGATCCAGGGAGGGTGTTCGAGCCTTCAGGATACCGCGTCGCCCCCGAAACGGGCCGGGCGGAGCCGCTAGGGTTTTCGCATGGTCATCAGGCTCTTCGACATCGACACGGCGACCGCCCTGGCCCAGATCCTGCCGGTCATCCTGCTGGCGCTGATGGTCGAACTGCGCCGCACGAAGATCCACCGGCGCGGGCGCCGGAAGGGGCGCACGAGGGCCCTGATGGGCGTGTTCTTCATTCTGTTCGCGCTGATCGAGACCGTTCTGGTGCTCTCGATCGACGGGCGGGTGTTCCCGTTCCAGTGGAGCGACCTGATCGCTGCGCTGATCATCTTCGCCCTGCTGCTGATGCTGTTCGTGCTCACCTTCCTGCCCGAGTTCGAGGAGGACAGGCGGCGCCGGGAGCATCTCGCCGACCCCGTGCACGAGGCCGAACGGCTGCGCCACGACGGCCCGGCGGAGCACGACGACCCGGATGGGCTCTAGCGGCGCTCGACCCTGACGGGCTCTAGCGGCGCTCGACACTGACGGGCTCTAGCTGCGGGCAGCCACCCGCCCGTCGGACTGCAGCCGGGCATCCGGCATCGACGCCGCAGCCACGACGGTCGCCACCGTGCAGACCAGCACGGCGATGAAGGCCGCTCCAGACGCCAGGGCGACCGTCGCCGGGTCGCTGTCGCCGCCGGCCTTCGAGGCGTAGATGCCGTTCGCGATCGCTCCGAAGATGGCGACACCGACCGCGCTGCCGATGGAGCGGGCGAAGAAGTTCGTGCCCGTGACGACCCCGCGCTCCTCCCACTCGACGCTCGACTGGGCCGCGATCAGGCCGGGTGTGGCGACCAGGCCGAGGCCCAAGCCGATGACGAAACAGCTCACCGTGACGATGACCAGGTCGGGGTTCGGGGCGGCGAGAGCCAGCGAGAGCGACCCGGCGACGGCGATCACGAGCCCGATCAGAATGGTGCGCTTGAACCCGATCCTGAGATAGAGCTTGCCCGACTGCGAGGCGGCGATCGGCCAGCCGAGGGTGATCGCGGCGACCGCGAGGCCCGAGACGAGCGGGGAGATGTGCAGCGCACCCTCGAGGTAGGTCGGCACGAACGACGTCACACCGAGCAGGATCGCGCCGACGCCGAGCGAGATCAGCGTGGTGGTCAGCAGCAGCCGGCGCGAGAACACCCAGAGCGGCAGAACGGGCTCGACGGCGCGCCGCTCGACGAAGACGAACACCACGAGCATGGCGCCGCCGAAGGCGAAGGCCCCGATGCTGGCGGGGGAGTCCCAGGCCCAGGCCTGTCCGCCTTCGAGAACGGCGAGGATGAGGGCGGTCAGCGCGACGGTCAGAACGGCCGAGCCCGCGTAGTCGATGCGGTGCTTCTGCTTCTCGATCTTCTCGTGGAAGCGGCGCACGATCATCCAGCCCGCGATCAGGCAGAGCGGGATGTTGACGAAGAAGATGAAGCGCCAGGAGACGAACTCCGACAACAGGCCGCCGAGAAGCGGGCCGGCCACGGAGGCGATCGCCCAGACACTCGCGAGGTAGCCCTGCACCTTCGCCCGCTCGGCCACGGTGTAGATGTCGCCCGCAATCGTCACGGCCATCGGCTGCACGGCACCCGCACCGAGGCCCTGGATGACGCGGAACACGATCAGTGCGGGCATGCTCCAGGCCAGGCCGCAGAGAATCGAGCCGGCCAGGAACAGGCCGATACCGATCAGGATGATCGGCTTGCGCCCCACGGTGTCGCTGAGTTTGGCGTACACGGGCACGGAGACGGCCTGTGCGAGCAGGTAGATGGAGAACAGCCACGGGAACTGCGAGAAGTCGCCGAGGTCGCCGACGATCGATGGAACGCTCGTCGCGAGGATCGTGGCGTCGATGGCCACCAGGCCCGTCGCGAGCATCAGTGCGATGAGCAGCGGCCCCCGTTCGGAACGGAACCCGACGCCGGCACGGTGCTTCTCGTTCTTCGTGGTGCTCATGGGTACCTCAAGTGCAGAACGGTTCGCCGTTATTCCTTGTCGGAGTACAAGTTGTTGCGGTGCGGATCAGGAGCAGGGGATGACAACGCCTGTGACAGGGTCGTTGCAGAACGATTCGGGCTCGGGGAACGTGATCGTGGGGGGCGGGAACGTCACCCACCCCGGGTCGGAGCCGGAGCTGCTGCTGCCGCCGGAGCCGCTGCCGGAGCTGCTGCTGCCGCCGCCGCTGCCGCCTCCGCCGGAGCCGCCGCTGTTGCGTGCGGCGTTCTGCGCGGCGGCTGCGGCTTCCGCCGCCGTGTCGGCTTCGGCCTGGCCCGCCGCCTGCCCGGCCTCGACGGCCGCGATCGCAGCGGTCAGTGCGACGAGGGCGGAGGTGGGGTCGGCGGGCGTGCCGGCGCGCGACGCGGCGGCCGCGCTGGCGGCCGCGTCGAGGGTGGCGGAGAGCGCGCCGCGGGACTCGGTGGTGGCGAGGGGGGAGGCGTCGAGCGCGGCCTGGCCGCGCGAGATCACCGAAGCTGCGGTGTCGGCGATGGCCGTGCGAACCGTGGCCGCCTGGGTGTCGAGGGTGGTCGCGGCATCCAGAGCCTCGGTGTTCTGCTGCTCGAGAGCCGTGCGCGCCGTCGAGAGCGCCGCCGTGTCGGCCACGATGCCCGTCATCGCCGTCGAGCCGGTGCTCACCGAGGTCACTGTCGCGCCCGGCGCCGCAGCTGTGTCGAGGGTCGCCGTCAGTGCCGCGCTCGCCGAGGTCGCTGCGGCCAGGGCGCCTCCGTCGGCGTACGGCGCGAGCATGGCAGGTGCCTGGGAGAAGGCGCTCGTCATCGATGACGCGGCAGAGACACTCGCGGCGACCGTCGCCTCCGCGGCGGTGTGGGCGTCCTGCGCGAGATCGTAGAGGCGGAGTGCCTCGGCGCGGGAGCTCAGTGCGCTCGTATAGCGCTGCCGACCATCCGCGTCAGCGACGATCGCGACAGCCGTGAACACCGCCAGGGCGACGACGAGGGCGACCAGGGCGACGACGCGTGACCGCCGCTGTCGATCGTTGCCCGGCTCGGTCGAGACCGTCATGGTTCCCTCTCTTCTGCCGCGACATCCACCCGCCCCGGCACTCCGCGGCTCACCCTAGCCGACCCCCGGAGATCGCCCGGTGTCAACGGAGGTGTCGGCGGCGGCGCGTACGCTTTCGGTATGACAACTCTTCTGATTCTCGGCGCGAGCGGCGACCTCACCGAACGACTTCTGCTGCCCGGGCTCGGCAGCCTGATCGAGGGCGGCGTCGATGCCGACCGCGAGGCGGTGTCGGGGCTCCGGCTGATCGGCTCGGGGCGCTCCCCGCGCTCGAAGGAGGAGTGGCAGAAGACGGTCTCGACCGCCTTCGAGGGCGTCTCGGCGACTGACGCGGCGGCCCAGGAGATCATCGACTCGGCGGAGTACGTTCAGGGCGACCCGACCTCGAAAGACGACCTGACGAAGATCCTGGGCAACGCGGACGGCCAGCTCGTCATCTACTTCGCGCTGCCGCCCGCGATCGTGTCGAAGGTCGTGCAGACCCTCGAGACGGTCGACCTGCCCGAGGGAACGGTCTTCGCGCTCGAGAAGCCGTTCGGGTCTGATGCGCGCAGCGCCGCCACCCTCAACCGTCACCTGCTGAAGCTCGTGCCCGAGGAGCAGATCCACCGGGTCGACCACTTTCTCGGCATGTCGACGGTGCTGAACATCCTCGGCCTCCGCTTCGTCAACCGGCTCGTCGAACCGATCTGGAACAACGAGAACATCGAGAAGGTCGAGATCATCTACGACGAAGACCTCGGGCTCGAGGGTCGGGCGGGCTACTACGACACATCGGGTGCGCTCATCGACATGCTGCAGTCGCACCTGTTGCAGGTGTTGTCGATCGTGGCGATGGAGGCGCCGACGCGCATCGACCCCGTCGACTTCCGCGCGGCGACGGCGGCGGTTCTGCGCTCGACGGCGGTCTGGTCGGGCGCTCCGGTGCTGCAGGGAACGGATGCCGTCAGCCGCCGTGCGCGGTACGGGGCGGGCACGGTCGGTAGCCGGCACATGCCGGCGTACAAAGAGGAAGAGGGTGTCGACGCCTCGCGGCAGACCGAGACGCTCGCGGAGCTGGTCGTCGAGGTGAACACCCGCCGCTGGGCGGGGGTGCCCTTCGTGCTGCGGTCGGGCAAGGCCATCGGCGAGCCCGTGAAGCAGGTCATCCTCACCCTGAAGCCCGTCGGCTTCGTGCCCGACGGTCTGACCGGCGCCGAGTCGCCCGAACGTATGGTGATCGGGCTGCGGCCGCCGACCCTCGCCTTCGAGTTGACGCTGAACGGCGACGGCGACCCGTTCAGCCTGTCGCGGCATGACCTCTCCACGGAGCTGGAGCCGTCGCCGCTCACGGCCTACGGCGAGGTGATGCGCGGGGTGCTCGGCAACGATCCGACGCTGTCGATCCGCGGCGACGTGGCCGAGACGTGCTGGCGCATCGTGGCGCCCGTGCTCAACGCGTGGAAGCGTGGCGATGTGCCCCTCGAGGAGTACCCCGCCGGCTCGCAGGGCCCCCGCGCCTGGCGCGACGACGTGACGGAGTAGCCGCCTCGCGCTGCGCCCCGCCGGAGCCCGCCGCGGGTCCGCCCCAGCCGGCCTCGCCCGCCGGCCGTCGCCCGGGCGGGCCCGGGCGGGAGCGGACGGGCAGGGCGAGGCAGCCCGGGGC
>NZ_PSTT01000143.1 GCF_002931235.1 Subtercola sp. Z020
CGCCCCGCCGCCGCGCCCGCCGCCGCTTCCGCCGATTCCGCTCCGGATGCCGCGACCGACGCTCCCGAAACCGACCCCGCGTCCGCCGACGCCAACGCCGAAGGAGGCTTCGCCGTGCCCGACGTCACCCCCACCGACTCGGACACCGCCGCGGCCGCCGACCCCGCGACCCTCGAACTGCAGGACGAGCTGAACAGCATCCGCGCCCTCGGCGAAGACCTGCACGGCTGACCGCCCCGCCCCGCCAGACGGGACCCACTCGACACGGCGGGTGCGCCGGCGGTGGTTGGATGGAGCCATGCCATCGCTGAACGACGCCCCCGCAGCATCCATCCCCGCAGCATCCCTGCCCGCCGCCGCCGCACCCGCGGCACCGCGACCGGCCGTGCTCTTCGTGTGCGTGCACAATGCGGGGCGCTCGCAGATGGCCGCGGGCTACCTGGCGGCGCTCGCGGGTGATCGGGTCGACGTGTTCTCCGCCGGCAGCGAGCCGGGCGATGCAGTGAACCCGGCCGCCGTCGCGGTGATGGCGGAGGAGGGCATCGACATCGCCCACGCCGAGCCCCGGCATCTGAGCGTCGACGACGTTCGGCAGGCCGATGTCGTGATCACGATGGGATGCGGGGACGCGTGCCCGATCTTTCCTGGCAAACGTTACGAGGACTGGGCACTCACCGACCCGGCCGGCCAGCCGGTCGATGTCGTGCGGGGCGTGCGTGACGACATCCGGAGCCGCGTCGAAGCACTCATCGAAGAGCTGCTGCCGTCCGCCCCGGCCGAAGATCCCGCGACAGCGACAGCAACCCCCACCTCGATCGCCGCCGAGCTCGCCGAGGTCACCGCATACTGGACGCCCCGCGTCGTCGGCCGCGTCAACGACCAGTACATCAAGGTCGCCAGACTGCTCGGCGAGCTCGTCTGGCACGCTCACGAGAACGAAGGCGAGATGTTCCTCGTCGTGTCGGGGCAGCTGGTCATCCAGCTCGAGGGCGAGCGGGAGGTCACGCTCGGCCCGGGCGAGTTCTACGTCGTGCCGAAGGGCGTGCGCCACAACCCGGTCGCCGCCGAAGAGGTCGAGATCGTGCTGATCGAGACGGTCACCACCGCTCACACCGGTGACGTCGTCGTCGCCGGCACAGTGCCGATCGCCCGCCAGCTCGGGGAATGAGCGGGCGGGCGAGGGATGCGGCCGAACCGCGGTTGAGAGAGGCCGACAGGCCGGGCGTCAGACGAGCGGCCCGTCCCCCTCGACCGTACGGCGCGACACACGCTCGCCGCTGACCGGGTCGACGGCCGAGCGATCGGTCATCGTGGTCTGGCGGCGACGGGTGATGAGCACGATGCCGAGGATGATGCCGACCACGCCGGCCGCCATCAGGATGTAGCCGACGACCCGCAGGTCGACCCAGGCCACCTGGATGTCGACGGCGAACGCCAGAATGGCGCCCACGACGAAGAGGAAGATGCCCGATCCGAGGCTCATGATGCGCCTCAGACCCGGCGGTTGCCGGTGATGAAACGCAGCAGGAAGACGATCAGGGCGATGACGAGAAGCACGACACCGACCCAGATGAGGAAGCTGAGCGACTGGGTCACTCCGCCGGTGATGAGAAGGACGATCGCGATGATCGCGATGATGACGACAAGTATGTTCATGGTCAGAACGTTACCAACTAGTTCAGTGATCTAGCAATCTCTTGACACGGATGTCGCAACTCCAGTAGAGGGGAGGCCTAGCGCCGGTCGACACCGATCTGGTCGACCGTCTCCCGCATCAGGTTCAGAAAGCGTGCCACCACCTGCGCGTCATCCGGAGCCAACGACTGCGCCGCCGCCGACATCTGGTTCTGCGCGACCGCCAACATCGGCCCGGTGTCACCCTCAGCCGCAGAGGTCGGCACGATCTCGCTCGACCGGCGGTCGGCAGCGTTCTCGCGCCGCTCGATGAACCCGCCCGCCTCCAGCCGGCGGAGCAGCACCACCGTGGACGCGCTCGAGATGCCGAGGTAGCGCGTCACGTCTTTCGAGGCGATCGGATGCCCGGCCGCCCTCTTGTCGAGAATGAACCGCAGCGCGAGCAGGTCGTTCTCGCCGAGCCCCATCGCCGTGCCGGTGCGCCGACGCATCGCGGCTTCGGCCGCGCGGTACATGTGCAGCGCCTCGAGCACGTCGGGAGCGGCGGCGGCCTCGGCAGCGGCAGCCGCGGCGGCCGCATCCCCGGCCTCATCGGTCGACAGGCCGGAATCCGACCGCACCAGGTCGCTGAAGTCGTAGGAATCAGTCACAATTACTAGTGTCCGACATCGATTGCTAGTTTGACTAGCGATCGCCGACATCCCCAGCAACCCGACATATTCTGCAACCCGACATCCCAGCAACCCGACGCTCCGGCCGGAAGGCGACCCATGGCATCCGACGACAGCTGGCTGGGCCGCACCCTCGCGGGCCGCTACAGCCTCCTGCGGCGCATCGGCTCCGGTGGCATGTCGACCGTCTACGCAGCGACCGACGAGCAGCTCGGCCGGAACGTCGCGGTGAAGCTCTTCCCCGCCGGCGAGGCCCGCGACGACTCGCGCCGCCGCGCGGAGGTCGACGTGCTGGCCCGCCTGAACCACCCCAACCTCGTGACGATGTACGACGCGCACCTCGCGTCGGGCGACTCGTCGGTTCCGAGCTTCCTCGTCATGGAACTCGTCGCCGGCCCCGACCTCCGCTCGACCCTCGACCACGGCCCGCTGCTCGGCGGCGTCGCGGCCCGTGTCGCCGCGGACATCGCCGGGGGCCTCGCCGCCATGCACGCCCAGGGGATCGTGCACCGCGACCTGAAGCCCGCGAACATCCTGCTCGCCCCCACCGGCCTGCCCTCGCCCACCCACCGCGCCAAACTCGCCGACTTCGGCATCGCCCACCTCGTGGGCGCTGACCGCATGACCACCGTCGGAACCGTCATCGGCACGGCCTCCTACCTCAGCCCCGAGCAGGCGACCGGAGCCGCCCCCGGCCCCGCCTCCGACATCTACGCCCTCGGCCTCGTCGTTCTCGAGGGCCTCACCGGCCGCCGCGAATATCCCGGCACGATCGTCGAGTCGATGAGCGCCCGCGCCTCCCGCGACCCCGTCATCAGCGACGCGCTCCCCGCCGGCTGGGTCGCTCTGCTGACCGAGATGACGGCGCGGGATCCGGATGCTCGTCCGAGCGCCCTCGACGTAGCGGCGCGCGCGCAGCACCTCGCCCCCGAGCTCGAGGCGTGGGGCGGGTTCGCGGCGGGGGCCGGTGGCG
>NZ_PSTT01000144.1 GCF_002931235.1 Subtercola sp. Z020
GTCAGGGGGCGTGGGCGCCGCGGGGGCGGAGGCGGGTCTCCTCGAGGTCGAGCATCGCCTGCGCCTCGGCGAGGATGCGCGAGGGGTACGACCCGCGGCTCCGCGCCTCGAGCAGCGCCTCCCGCTCGGCCGCCACGACCGCCAACCGCAGCTCGCGGTACACCTGGTGCGGCGTGTCGTCGGTCGCCGCCGTGAGCTGCCGCGAACTCTCCCACGCAGACTCCGTGCGGAGGAACGACGACTGCCGCACGCGCTCGATGACGTCGGGGTCGACCGGGGTGGTCTCGCCGAGGGCGTGGGCCGGATCATCCAGAACCGTCAACCCCTCGTTGCTGATCTCGTCGAGCAGCAACGCCAACTCCCGCCGGTCGGCCGCCACGTCGATGCCCTGGATGCCCACCAGCCGGATGACGTAGGGCAGCGTTCCGCCCTGCACGATGAGCGTCACGACCGCCACCGTGAACGCGATGAGGATGAGCTGGTCGCGGTACGGAATGTCGTTCGGCAGGGACTGGGCGGCGGCGAGCGTGACGACCCCGCGCATCCCCGACCACCCCATCACGACGCCGCCACGCCAGTCGATGCCCTCGTTGCGGAGCTGCTGCAGATCGGAGCGGCGCCGCACGTAGCGCCGCTCGGCGAACCGCCGCCGGCGGGCCTGCCGCTCCCCCGCAACCGGCAGACTGCGGAGGTGGTCGAGAAAGAGACGTGACCGCAGCGTGCTCTTCTCCGCGTGCTGCGCCCGCACCTGAAGCCCGATCACCAGCGGCCCGGCCCAGACGAACCGCAGCAGGATGAGCGCCACCGTCGCCAGCAGCCCGATGCCCACCGACTCCCACACGCCGATCGCGCTCTCGTGGTCGTTCACGTGCTCGATCAGCGTGCGGATCTCGAGCCCGATCAGCAGGAAGACCCCGTTCTCGAGGAAGAACTGCACCGTTCGCCAGTTCACGCGGTCGCTGATGCGCGACTGCGCCGTGAACCGCTCGGGCGCCGCATGGCCCGTGTAGAGCCCGGCGACCACCACCGCCAGAACGCCGGAGGCGCCGACACTCTCGGCGGGCATGAAGGCCGCGAACGGCACCGCGAACGAGATGGCCGTGTCGAGCACGGGGTCGTTCAGTTTCGTGCGCACCCACACCGTGACGAAGCCGACCACCAGCCCGACCACGATGGCGACGACGACCGCGAAGATGAAGTCGAGCACACCGGCCCAGGGGCTCGAGAGGGCGCCGATCGCGGCGGCCGACGCCGATCGCAGCAACACCAGCGCGGTCGCGTCGTTGACGAGCCCCTCCCCCTCGAGCACGGTGAGCAGGCGGGGTGGCAGGCCGAGCCGTCGACCCACGGATGTCGCGGCAACCGCATCGGGTGGGCTGATGATCGCCCCCAGCGCGATCGCCGCCGCGAGGTTCAGATCGGGCAGCATCGTGTAGAGGAGAAAACCCGTGCCGAACGCGGTGATCACGACCAGCACGACCGACAGAGACGTGATCGTACCGAGGTTCCGGCGGAAGTCGACGACGGGCACACTGATGGCCGCAGCGTACAGGATGGGCGGCAGCAGCCCGTCGAGGATGTACTCGTGCGGAATCTCGATGAGCGGCACACCGGGCAGGTACGAGAGCCCGACGCCGACCAGCACCAGGATGATCGGCGCGGCCACGCCGAGCTTCTTCGAGAAGGCAGCGACCGCCACGATGACGGCCACGCCGACCACAGCGTAGATGCCCAACTCCATTCTGCAAGCCTAATCGCAGGGCCGCCGGGGCCTCAGGGGGTAGACGTAGGGTGGAGACATGAAGACCATCACACTGGGAAACAACGGCCCCGAGGTCTCCCGCCTCGGCCTCGGCTGCATGGGAATGAGCGACTTCTACACCGGTCACGGCACCGATGAGGCCGGGTCGATCGCGACCATCCACCGCGCCCTCGAGCTGGGCGTGACCTTCTTCGACACGGCGGAGATCTACGGCCCGTTCACGAACGAGGAGCTCGTCGGCAGGGCACTCGGTGGCCGCCGCGACGAGGTCGTCCTGGCGACGAAGTTCGGGTTCATCCAGCACCTCGGCGATGGCTCGCGTGGCCTCGACGGCCGGCCCGAGAACGCCCGGCTCGCCCTCGAAGGCTCGCTGAAGCGCCTCGGCACCGACTACATCGACATCTTCTACCAGCACCGCATGGACCCGAAGGTGCCGATCGAGGACACGGTCGGCGCGCTGGCCGAGTTCGTCGCCGAGGGCAAGATCCGCCACATCGGCCTGAGCGAGGCCGCGCCCGAGACGATCCGCCGGGCGCAGGCCGTGCATCCGATCGCCGCACTGCAGACCGAGTACTCGCTCTGGAGCCGCGACCCCGAAGCCGAGATCCTGCCGACCGTGCGCGAGCTCGGCATCGGCTTCGTGCCGTACTCGCCGCTCGGCCGGGGCTTTCTGACCGGCACGATCCGCTCGCTCGACCAGCTCGACGAGAAGGACTTCCGGCGCAGCAACCCGCGGTTCGAGGGCGAGAACCTCGAGGCGAACATCCGCATCGTCGAGCAGGTCGACGCGGTGGCCCGCGAGCTCGACGCGAAGCCGGGCCAGGTCGCGCTGGCGTGGCTGATGGCGCAGGGCGACGACATCGCGCCCATCCCGGGCACCAAGCGCATCAGCTACCTCGAGGAGAACGTGGCGGCAGACGCTCTCACGCTGAGCGACGCCCAGCTCGCGCAGCTCGACGGGGTCGCGGCGCCGCAGGGCGATCGCTACCCCGACATGTCGTCGGTGAACCGCTAGCGCGCGGCGCTCCGCTCCGCACCCCGTAGACCCCACGAGACCGTCAGTTGCGGGCGAGACCGGCACGCAGAACAGTCGGTCTCGCCCGCAGCTGTCGGTCTCGCTGGCAGTGAGCCCGGGGTGGCGAGCGGGATGCCCGGAGGGGCTAGGTGTACCTGGCCGTGACGTTGGTTACATGCGGTTGATGGGTGTGGTTCCGATGCCGGTGTGGTTGCGTTCAGTGTTGTAGTAGTTCAGCCAAGGGGCAAGTGCGTCGGCTCGTTCGGTGTTGC
>NZ_PSTT01000145.1 GCF_002931235.1 Subtercola sp. Z020
GCCCCCGCCCCCGCGCTGGCCGCTCCGGCCCGCTCACCGCGCATCGACTCGCCCCCCGGAGCCCGCGTATGAGGGCGACCGCGCATCCGCTGCGCATCGTCGTCATCGCGCCGCTGCGGTACCCGATCCGCGAGCCGCACGCCGGCGGCCTCGAATCGTCGATCTGGCACCAGGTCGACCAGCTGCGCGCACGCGGCCACCACGTGACGCTCGCCGCTGTCGAGGGCAGCGACTTCCTCGACCAGAGCCCGGAGTCGTTCGTGCTGCCGCCGGTGGTCTGGGCCGCCGACGAGGTGCCGAACGACGTGGACTACCCGGTCGGCTACGAAGACCGGGCGCTGCCCGCCCTCGAACGCGCCCTCGCGCACATCGCCGCGCACTCCGACGAGTTCGACGTGGTGCACAACCACAGCCTGCACGGCACCCCGCTCGCCTGGGCCGGCCGCCTCGGCGTGCCGATGGTGTCGACGCTGCACACCCCCGTTCTTCCGCAGCTCGTGGCGGCGCATGCTTCGGCCGTGGCGCCGGCCAGCCGCTTCATCGCGGTGAGTGCGCACACGGCGGGCGAATGGATGCCCGTGGGCATCGAGTCGACGGTGGTGCCGAACGCTGTCGACGCTGATCGCTGGCCGCTCGGCCCCGGCGGCCCCGACCTCGTCTGGTTCGGCCGCATCGTGGAGGAGAAGGGTGCGCATCTCGCGATCCGTGCCGCGAAGCTGCTCGGCCGGCGCATCGTGCTCGCCGGGCGCATCGGCGACCCCCGGTACTTCGAGCAGGAGGTGGCCCCCCTGCTCGGCCCCGACGCCGTCTACCTCGGCGAACTGCGCCAGCCCGAACTGGCGGCCCTCGTCGGGCGGAGCCGCTGCGCCCTCGTGACACCCGTCTGGCAGGAGCCGTTCGGCCTCATCATCGCCGAGGCCATGATGACCGGCACGCCCGTCGCCTGCTTCGACACCGGCGGTGTCTCCGAAGTGGTCGGCGACCTGCCCGGCACCCGACTGGTGGCGATGGGTTCCGTCAAGCAGCTGGCGGCCGCCGCCGAGCAGTTGATCGCTCGGGGCGACGGGGATGCGGGCATCCGGCGCCGCACGCGCACCGAGGCCGTGCAGCGGTTCTCGCTCGGGGTTCGGGTGCTCGAACTCGAGACGATGTACCGCCGGCTCATGCTCGACGGAACCCTCGGCGCGGCCCTGCACGCGGTGCCGGCGCTGCCCGGGTCGGCTGGCGCTGGCGATTCGGCGCTGCCCGGGTCTGCGGGGGCTGTCGCGTCGGCTCTGCCCGTGACGGCGGCGGCAGCCGCGGCATCCCCCTCGCCGGCCGCCCGGTCGTGAGCGCCAGGCGTGCGCTCGTCGGGTGGTACCTGCACCACTCGGGCGCCGGGCACCGCACCCGGTTCGACGCCGTACGGCGCCATCTCGATGCGGATGTGGTTGTGTTCTCGACGCTCGCCCCGCCGCCGGCTCTGCCGTCGCACACCCGCTGGGTGATGCTCGACCGAGACGACCAGCCCGAGCGCACCGAGAGCGGAGTCGCCCGCGACCCCGCCCAGTCGCAGCCAACGGCCGGTGGTGCGCTGCACTGGGCTCCGCTCGGGCACAGCGGGCACGCCTCGCGGCTCGGGATGATCGCCGCCGCCCTCGCCTCAGAACGCTTCGACGCCTTCGTGGTCGACGTCTCGGTCGAGGTGACCCTGCTGGTGCGCCTGTTCGGCGTGCCCGTGGTCGTGATGACGCAGCCCGGCGAGCGGAACGACGACCCCCACCGCCTCGCCTTCACCGCTGCGTCGCGCATCGTGGCGCCCTGGCCCGAGGCGCTGTACGTGCCGCGGGCGCTGGAGCCGTTCCGCGCGAAGACGTCGTTCGTCGGTGGCATCAGTCGCTTCGCGGGCCGCCGCGCGGCGCCCTCCGCGGCTGCCGCTGCGCCCGGCGCGACGCCGACCGCCGTCGCTGCGCCCGCCACCGTCACTTCGGTGCTGGTGCTGGGCGCCGGGGGTGGGCGCACGGTCACCCCCGCCGACATCGAGGCGGCGGCCGTCGCCACGGTCGCGCGACCGGTCGCGGGCTGGGCCGAGCACGCTGCCGCCGGGGGTGCAGTGGACGGGGATGCAGTGGACGGGGGTGCAACGGTCGCTGCCGCCGGGGCCACCACGTGGCACGCGCTCGGCATGGAGCCGACCGCACACGTGTCGGCGGAGCGCTGGAACGCCGACCCGTTCGACCTCCTGCAGGACGTCGATGTGGTCGTCTCCTTCGCGGGGCAGAACGCCGTCGCCGACCTCGCCTCCGCCGGAGCGCGCGCCATCGTCATCGCCCAGCCGCGCGCCTTCGACGAGCAGCGCGCCACCGCCCGGGTGCTGCGGGAGCACGGCCTCGCGGTCGTCCGCACCAGCTGGCCGGCACCCGACGAGTGGCCCGCCCTGCTCGCCGAGGCACGCGCCCTGACCCCCGACTGGTCCGCCTGGCGCACCCCCGGCGCCGCCTCCCGGGCCGCCGCCGCCATCGCCGACGTCGCGACTCTCTCCGCGCCATCCGCTCAGCCCACCCAGACCACGCCCGCACCTCCACCCGCC
>NZ_PSTT01000021.1 GCF_002931235.1 Subtercola sp. Z020
CCAACACCACCGGCATCGCTCAAGCACTCCCAGGCATCCTGAAGCCCAGCAAGCAGAGAAGCGGCTGAAGTGGTCATGGCACAACCAAACCACCCACCAATCACCATCGACCCCAAAAACACCACCCACCTGCCGATGATCGGGAGGCCCAAGGCGGAACTGATTCAGCCACCGGATGACAGCAAATTCTCCGTGCCTCCGTGCCTCCGTGCCTCCGTGCCTGCGTGTCTCCTTGCTCCGAGCACCGCGCGTTACGGGAACTGGCCATCCTGCCGACCATCCCGAAAGCGGAACCCGCTGTCCAGAGCAACCATCGAGGAGGCACCCGCGCATCCGCACCACGCTGCCGTAGGCAAGCCCGAAGGGCGCGGCAGCCTCGCATTTCCCGACATCAGGCACCACGTGTTCGCAAGGCAACAGCCAGCAGAAGCGCCAGTGAAGCAGCCGAGGAAGGGGTGCGCTTGAATGGAGCAATGAGTTCTTCGCTGATTGCCGACCTGCGCCGCGACCTGATCACGTCAGCGTTCAGCGTGGAGACGGTCGGGCAGCTGTGGGGGGAGAGCGCGGCGGCGGCGCTGTTCCGGGGGCAGCGGCTTCCGGCACTTCGGGCGCTCGAGGGTCGTCGGGGGGAGGGCATTCCGATCTCGCGGGCCGAGGCTCTCGCAGCGCTGTTCGTTCTGAACGAGCCGCTGGAGCGCGATGTGGTGGATGCCGCGCTCCCGCAGCTGGGAAGCAATGGCGCCGAAAAGCTGGGGTTGCTGGGCCCGGTGGGGCAGTCGCGGCACGAGCATCTCGGTGAGGGTGAGGGTGAGGGTGAGGGTGAGGGTGAGGGTGAGGGTGAGGTGGTGCCGGGCGAGAACCGAGCCCCGCGCCCCCTGCTCCGCGCGCTGCTCGACCTGCGGCCGTACAGCTTCGTCGACACGTTGGGCGCCGGCAGCTGGTGGATTATCTCCGACCTCGGAGAGCTTGCTCTCGGCCATGCGATCAGCGAGGATCACGTGCTCGGCATCGGCGGAGCATCCACGACCCTCAGCGGGCTGATGATCAACGCGCCTGTCGACTCCGCGCTCGATCTCGGCACGGGCTGCGGCATCCAGGCGATGCACGCCTCCCGGCATGCGCGCCGGGTCGTCGCGACCGACATCTCCGAGCGTGCCCTGTGGCTGGCGGGGCTGAACGCCGAGTTGAACGCGATCGAGAACATCGAGTTCCGGCTGGGCAGCCTGTACGAGCCGGTTCTGGATGATCGTTTCGACCAGATCGTCTCCAATCCGCCGTTCGTCATCACGCCGCGCCGCGAGGGTGTGCCGCTCTACGAGTACCGCGACGGCGGACTCGTGGGCGATGCCCTCGTGCAGACGGTGATCCGTGGCGCGGAGCAGCACCTCACGCCGGGAGGGATCGCGCAGCTGCTCGGCAACTGGGAGTACCACGCTGCGACGCCGCGAGGTGGTGCAGCTGCAGACGACGCAGCGGGCGGTACCGCACTCGCCGACACAGCACCCACCGCCACCGCCACCGCAGCCACCACCCCCGCAGCCGCCGAGGCGTCGGGCCTCGACCGCGTTCGCGCCTGGACGGAGGCGACCCGCCTCGATGCGTGGGTGATCGAGCGCGAGCTGCAGGATGCCCCGCTATACGCGGAGACGTGGATCCGCGACGGCGGCACGCGCCCCGGAACTCCTGCTTTCGAGGAGTTGTACGCCGCCTGGCTCGACGACTTCAGCGCCCGGGGCGTCACGCACGTGGGGTTCGGGTACGTGCTACTGCGGGCCCCGGCGGACTCCGCGCAAGACACCCTGCGAGACACCCCGCGGCTTGCGCGCTTCGAGACGCTGCACGGCGGGCGCGGCGACAACCCGGCGGGGCTCGGTGAGTATTTCGAGACGGCCCTCACGGGCCACGACTGGCAGGCCGCGCTCACCGATCGGAGCCTGCTGGCCTCGATCGTGACGTACGCCTCCGATGTGACGGAGGAGCGGCACTACTGGCCGGGGCAGGAGAACCCCACGGTGATGAGCCTCCGCCAGGGGAGCGGCTTCGCGCGCACGGTCTCGCTCGACACGGCACTGGCCGCGCTGGTGGGTGCGTGCGATGGAGACCTGACGCTCGGACAGATCTGCGGGGCCATAGCGCACCTGCTCGAGGTCGACGAGGCGGCGTTGGTGGCCGATGTGCTGCCGCGGGTGCGGTCGCTGGTCGACGACGGCTTCCTGCTGCCGCTGCGGTGAGATGGGCTGAGCGGCGCGGCTCGGCGCGGCGCGGCGCGGGCGCGGGCAGGCACGCGCCCGCCGGGCGCCGCGCCCGCCCGACGCCCCGCC
>NZ_PSTT01000146.1 GCF_002931235.1 Subtercola sp. Z020
AGCGCGTTCGACGCGGGCCAGATCCTCCCGTCGTACGCCTACGCGCGCGTCGGCTACCACCGCGGGCTCGATGCGCTCCGCAAGGGCGGCTGGCGTGGCGGTATGGGTGCGAGGTCTCGTGGCAGCCCGGAATACAAGTTGCACAGACGTGTGCAACTTCGTAGACTGGAGGCATGACGACATCGGTTCCCACCGCCCGGCTGCAGCCGGCCCCGGCCGAGCGCGCGCCGCGTCGCGATGCGACCCAGAACCGGGCCGCGATCCTCGACTCGGCACGACTCCTGCTGAACCGCGACCCCGACGCCTCGCTCGAAGCCATCGCAGCCGGCGCCGGGCTCTCCCGCCGCGCCATCTACGGGCACTTCGCCACGCGCGACGAGCTGGTCGCCGAGCTGCAGACCCGCGGTGGCGAGCGCGTGACCGCGGCGCTCGGGCCGATCGACGATCCCGATGCCCGTGTCGCGATCGCCCTCATCGGCGCCCGGCTCTGGTCGGAGGTCGAAGACGTGCGCGTGATGGCGCAGCTCGCCGTGCGCGGACCGCAGCGCGACCACATCGCCGAGACGCTCGGCCCGGTGCGGCAGAAGCTGCTCGCGATCGTCGAGCGCGGCATGGCCGCCGGTGAGCTGCGCGAAGACATCGCGGCGCCGACGCTGGCCCGCCTGATCGAGGCGGCGGCACTGTCGGTGCTCGACGAGGCCATTCGCGGCGACCTGTCGAACCGCGAGGGCCACCGGCTCGTGATGCTGTCTGGCCTCGGGGCCGCCGGCCTCTCCTGGCGGGAGGCGAGCTCGGTCATCGCCGAGCATCCGGTGCTCGAGTTCGGTGCGGCGTCGGGGGATGCTGCGGATGCGGATGCGGCGTCGGGCGAGGTTCCGGATGCGACAGCCGGGCGCACGAAGAGAGATCAGACCGCGACACCGGGTGTGGAGGAGAAGACAGCGTGAAGATCATCCTGAGCAGTGTCACCAAGGGCGAGCAGGGCGAGAACCTGCCCGAGACGTCGCTGGTGTACCAGTCGGGCGGCGTGACGGTGGCGGCGGTCGAGACCGCAGCGCGGCCGACGGTGCTGGCGCTGATCGCGACCGGGCGCATGGTGCCGGACTCCGGAACCGTGGCGATCGTCGACGCGGATGACGCGGGCGGGTTCGCGGATGACGCGGACGAACTCGCGAGCGACGGCGGCGCATCGGCGGATGACGCGGGCGCTGTGGGCACTCGTGAGGACGATGCCCTGAACAACGTCTCCCCCGACACAGACGCCCCGTTCGCGATCGACGACTTGAACGCGGAATCCGACGCCGACCTAGGCACCGGCACCGGCTCCGGCACCGAGGCGGGTACGGGCGCGGACGCGATGGCGCGGCTGCGGGCCGCGACCGCGATCGTCGACGCACCCGATGTGAGCGAGCCTGTGGGCGACCTGAAGTTCAGCGCCGTTGTGCAGGAGGAGTTGATGTTCGCCGATCGCCCCTCGGGGCGGCGCGCGACCGCAGAGGCTCTCGCGGAGCTCGGCGTGAGCGAGTTCGGCGGGTGGGAGACGCAGAACGTGCCGACCGCCGTACGGCTGCGAGTGCTGAGCGAGCTGGCCGCGAGCCGCCCGGGGGTCGAGGCCATTGTGCTGACGGCGCCCGACCGGCGCGGAAGCGATCCGTTCGAGTGGTGGGCCATCGCGGCCGACCTGGCGCACCGCGGGCTGGCGGTGCTCGTGATCGCAAGCCCTGCCTCCGTCGACCTGCTCGCCGAGACGTCCGCGCGCTTCGAGGCCGACCGCGTGGCCGACGTCGCCCGCCGCGCAGAGGCCACCCGCACCACCGAGGACGCCCGCCGCGCCACCCTCGCCGCCCCCGAGCCCGCGGTGCGCCAGGTCGGCCGCGATGGCCCACCAC
>NZ_PSTT01000147.1 GCF_002931235.1 Subtercola sp. Z020
GGAGGGTGGCGGGGAGGGCCGACGCCACGCGCGCGGCGCTGGCGTGCACCTGCCGCCAGGCGCTGGCCGCGAGGGGAACGGCCGCGAACACTTCGAAGACCGCGATCGGGAGGAGAGCGAGCACGGCCAGCACCGGTCCAGTGAGGCCGGCGCCGCCGAGCGCGACACCGGCACCGCCCCAGACCGTAGCGGCGGTGGCGGTCGTCGCGTCCGAGACGGGAGAGCCCGCGACCGCGAGCGCCGCCGCCGTGAGCGCCGCGATGCCGAGCGCCAGGGACGCGACCGTGGCCAGCCCCGCGAGCAGGGAGAGCACCGCGCCGGCGGCTCCGGCGCCGGCAGCACGCCGGGTCGCCGACCGCGTCAGCCGCGCGTCGGAGCGTTCGAGGCGGGCCAGCCGGGCATCCACCGCCCCGAACGCCGTGAGAACGTCGAGGTTCGAGATGACGTCGAGGGTCTCGTCGGCGAACGACCCGCGAAGAGGTGCGAGCTCGCGCTCGGCCCGCGACGAGACGGCTGTGTGCACGACGGTTCCGACGACCAGCGCGAGCAGCAGGGCGACCGCGAGCGCGACCGCCGCCGCGGGCAGGAGCAGCCACATGCCGACGACCGCGAGCCCGGCGACCAGCAGCGACGTCACCAGCGGCTGGACGACCCGCAGCGGAAAGTTCTGCAGCTCATCCACATCGCCGACGAGCCGCGCGAGCAAGTCGCCGCGGCGAGTACGGGCCAGCCCGGCTGGGGCGAGCGGCACGAGGCGCTCGTAGATCGCGACCCGCAGCGTCGCGAGCGCACGGAAGGCGGCGCTGTGCGCGGCGAGCCGGTCGAGGTAGCGAAAGGATGCCCGGGCCAGCGCGAATCCGCGCACGCCCACGATCGCGATCGACAGGTACAGGATGGGCGGCTGCTCGGCTGCGCGCGCGATCAGGTACGCGGATGTGCCGAGCAGCGCGACCGCGGACACCGCTCCGAGCAGCCCGAACACGAGCGCAGGGGCGAACGCCCGCGGTGCCGGCTGCGCCATGCGCAGCACGTCGGCGGCCCTCATCGGCGCACCGCCCCGGCGCTTGCAAACCCGTTCGCGCCGTGGGCGTCGGGGTCGGCGCCCGGTACGGCAGAGGCGTCGACGAAAGCCGCGTTGACGTCAGCCGCGTTGACGTCAGCCGCGTTGACGTCAGCCGCGTCGACGTCGGCCGCGTCGGCCGCGTCGGCGTCGTCGGCGCCATCCCCCGCAGCAGGCGCCGCCAGCTCCAGCGCGCGATCGGCCGCCGAGCGGAACACCGCCCGATGCGACACCACGAGCACCGCGGCACCGTCGTCGGCGAGCGACCGGATGCCCGCGATCAGCCGCGCCTCGGCCTCCGCATCGAGAGCAGAGCTCGGCTCGTCGAGCAGCAGCACGCCGCAGTCACGCTCGAGCAGGCGGTAGATCGCCCGCGCCACCGCCACGCGCTGCGCCTGTCCGCCCGACAGCCCCGCGCCATTGACGCCCAGCACGAGGGCCGGGTCGACCTCTGCGGCGGGCAGGGCGGCGAGCGCCAGGGCACGCGCGGCGAGCGGGGCAGAGGGATGCTCGCTGCCGAGCGTCACGTTCTCGAACACGGTGCCCGCCAGCAGCCCGGGCCGCTGCCCCGCCCATGCGATCGGGGCCGAGCGCACTGTTCCGGTGTAGGGCACGAAGCCGAGCATGGCGCCCAGGATGCTCGACTTCCCGGCGCCGCTCGGCCCCGCCAGCACGGTCACCGTGCCCGGCCGCAGCTCCGCGGAGAAGTCCCGCACCGCGAACGAGCCCTCCTCGTGGGCTCCCTCCCCTGCCGCACCCCCGCTCCCGTACCGCACACTCACCCGAACCAACGAAGCACCCCCGCCTCCCGCAC
>NZ_PSTT01000148.1 GCF_002931235.1 Subtercola sp. Z020
GTCGGTCTCGGGGGGAAGTGACCGCCTCGCGCCCAGTGGGCGGGCTACGCCTTCGCGAACTGCTCGGCGTCGTACTGCGGGTCGCCGGGGCGGCGGGCTGCGCCGGCCGCCCCGGCGGAGGAAGCCGAGCCGGGCACCAGCGGTTCTGCGGCGCGTTTCTCTGAGCGCACGAATCCGATGCCGACGAGGATGAGCACCCCGCCCACGAGCTGGGCGATGGTCAGCTGCTCACCGAGCAGCAGCCAGGCGTAGAACGTCGCGGCGACCACCTCGAGCAGGCCGACGAACGACGCCAGGCGGGAGCCGAGCATCCCGCTCGCCGCGATGCTCGCCGCGTAGGCGATCGCGGTGCTGACGACGCCCACGATGAGCAGCGGCACCCACCACGGCGAATCGCCGCCGAGCAGCACGACCTCGCCGAAGGTCGCGGTGAACGGAACGGCTCCGGTCAGGCCGACTGCACCCAGCACGACGCCGCCGAGCAGCAGCCCGAAGCCGGCGAGCGCCACCGCAGGCAGCCCGTCGGCCGGCCGCGCCGCCACCACGTAGTAGAGCGCGCAGCCCACCATCGCGATGAGCGCGAAGACGATGCCGAGGGCATCCACCGACCCGCCGCCACCCGGAGCGACCACGAGCACGAGGCCGACGAGCGCGACGACCGAACCCACCAGTACGACGACCTTCGGGCGGCGGCGGGTGATCGCCCAGACACTCGCGACCAGCAGCAGCGGCGCCATGTATTCGATCAGGATGCCCGTTCCGACCGGAATGCGCTGGATGGCCGCGAAGTACACCAGCTGCGTGCCGGCGACGCCGACCAGGCCCATCGCGAGCACGCGCCAGCGACCGCGCCAGAGCGCCGCCCAGCGGCCACGCAGGGAGAACAGGGCGACGGGCAGCAGCACGATTCCGCCGATCAGGGCGCGCACGGTGACGGCGGCGGCGGGGCTCCAGCCGGCTTCGAGCAGCGGCTTGATGAAGGCGCCCGAACCGCCGAAAGTGGCGGCCGCGAGGATCGCCACCAGCAGGCCGGTCGACGTCGAATGCTTCGTCATGACACTCCTTGAAGTTCTTCTCGCTCACACCCTGTGACTGACGGTAGTGTGTTCCACAGTAAGGAGTCAATTTGCATTTTGCCCCTGACACCGAAGACACTCTGAGCTTCACTGTCGACCTGATGAACACCGTCGCCGGCGCCACCAAGAGCGGCGTCGACGAACTCGCGAGCCCTGTCGAGCTCGGCGACCTCCTGCGGCGCTGGCAGTACTCCGGGCGCATCGACGGCGACGACCTCGAACTCGCCGAGGTGCGGGCCACGCGCGCTAGGCTCCGCCGGGTCTGGATGCTCGGCCGCAGCGACGCGGTCGTCGAAGTGAACGCGATGCTGTCGGATGCCCGCGCCCTCCCCCAGCTCGTGCGCCACGATGCGCTCGACTGGCACCTGCACGCCACCGACCCCGAGGCGCCGCTCGCCGAGCGCATCCGCGTCGAAGTGGCCCTCGCCCTGGTCGACGTGATCCGGTCGGATGAGAACGGTCGCCTGCGGGCGTGCGCCGCCGACGACTGTGACGGGCTGTTGCTCGACCTGTCGCGGAACGGCTCGAAGCGCTTCTGCAGTGTGCGCTGCGGCAACCGGATGAACATGGTGGCGTTCCGCGGGCGGGGCACCGTGCCGCCCGGCCCGCCCCCGCCCGCGCAGAATGAGGCGGCCGAGGCGGAGCAGACGAGCGAGACGTACAGGTCGTCACGGATCACCGCGGGGCGGGCGGCATGCGCCCTGCCACCGTCCGCGCCGTCACGTGCGGAGCGCGCTCCGCACGTGACGGCGCGGACGGTGGCAGGGCGCATGCCGCCCGCC
>NZ_PSTT01000149.1 GCF_002931235.1 Subtercola sp. Z020
GCCATCTCCCGCGTCACCGCGCGCCGCTACCTCGAGCACCTCGTCGCCTCGGGGGCGCCGTAGCGGGCGGACTTCGTGGCCGCCCCCGAGGCGACGAGGTGCTCGAGGTAGCGGCGCGCGGTGACGCGGGAGATGGCCGCCGAGTCGCTCAGCTCGGTCGCCGAGAGGGCCGACGGGGCAGCGGCGAGCGCCGCGACGACGAGCTGCAGGGTCCCCTCCGAGAGCCCCTTGTCGTGGGCCGGCGGCGCGACCGTGCGCAGGGCGCCGAGCGTATGGTCGACGTCACCCTGCGTCGCGAGCAG
This sequence comes from Subtercola sp. Z020, assembly GCF_002931235.1. Taxonomy (GTDB): domain Bacteria; phylum Actinomycetota; class Actinomycetes; order Actinomycetales; family Microbacteriaceae; genus Subtercola. Next base: position 303 of record NZ_PSTT01000149.1, read on the forward strand.
GCGGCCGTCGTCGTCGAAGCTCCGCCGGAAGTCGAGGTAGCTCCGCATCCGGTCGGCGAAGGTCGCGAAGGTGAAGGGCTTGATGAGGTACTGCACGATTCCGAGCGAGACGGATGCCCGAACCACCCCGACCTCGCGAACGGCAGTGATGGCGATGACGTCGAGGTCGAGCCCTGCGCTGCGGATCTGGCGGCAGAGGTCGAGCCCGTGCGTGTCGGGGAGGTTCATGTCGAGCAGAACGAGGTCGACAGTGTCGGGCCGCCGCAGCAACCGGATCGCCTCGTGGCCGGTGTGGGCGACCCCGGCGACCGAGAACCCGGTGAGGCGCTCGACGTAGGCGGCGTGCGCGCTGGCGGTGATCTCCTCGTCGTCGACGATCAGCACGCGCATGGGGCCGCCGCTCATTCGGGAACCTCCGCACGCAGGGGCGGTCCGGGAAGAGGGGTCGGTGACGGGGAGGACCGGGCGGGTTCTGGATGCTCGGCGGCGGCGTGCGCACGGGGCAGCGTGACGGTGACCACTGCGCCTCCGTCACCGGTGACCGCGATGGTGCCGCCGAGGCGGCGCACGCTCTGGCCCACGAGGGCGAGGCCGAATCCGCGGCCGTCGGGGCCCGCCGACTTCGAGGAGTAGCCGCGCTCGAAGGCACGGGCGACGTCGGCGATGCCGGGTCCGTTGTCGCTCACGCGGATGACGACGGATGCCTCGGGGCTGGCCGCGGCATCCCGCCCCAGCGCCGCCGCGGCATCCCGCTCGCCGCCACCCGCGGTGACCGAGACGGTGACCTGCGGAGCATACGCCGGCCCAGCCGCGCCCGCGCCCGACACCGCGTCGAAAGCGTTGTCGACGAGGTTGCCGACGATGGTGATGAGGTCGTCGGCCGGCACCCCGATCGGGCCGAGGTCGGGGTCGATCACCAGCTCGAGGGCGACGCCGCGCTCCCTGGCCTGCGCGGATTTGCCGACGAGCAGCGCGGCGAGCACGGGCTCCTCGGCCGCCTCGCTGAGCTGGTCGGCGAGGTTCTGGCCGCGGTCCAGCTCGCCGGCGGCCAGGGCGATGGCTTCGTCGGGCCGGCCGAGCTCGATCAGGGCGACGATGGTGTGCAGCCGGTTGGCGTATTCGTGCGTCTGCGAGCGCAGCGCGTCAGAGAGGGTGCGCATGCTCTGCAACTCCCCCGAGATGCGCAGCAGGTCGGTGTGGTCGCGGATCGTGGTGACCGTACCCATCACCCGCGCCGCGCCGCGACCGCGCCCCGCTCCGCGCCCGCCGCCGCGCACGCGCCCAGCCCCACGGCCACGCCCAGCCCCGCGACCGCCGCCGCGGGCGGGTGCCACCGCCACCGCCGGCTCCTGGTTCACCACGAGCACGCGGGTGTCGGTCACGAAGATCTCGTCGACGGCACGGTCGCCGCTCGCGAGCAGGTTCCGGATGCCCGTTCCGGCGCCTGGCTACCCACAAACACTATGAACACAACTCGGTGCCGCGCCCGCCGGTGCCCGAGGCTTGCCCCACTTGAGCT
>NZ_PSTT01000150.1 GCF_002931235.1 Subtercola sp. Z020
GCGTAGATGTGCGGGCATGGCCGGGGAGCCGGTCGCGGTGGGGGGGTGAGTGTGCGCGGAGGGCGTGGCGTTCTCGCGTCGCGGGGAACGGGTCAACGGGCATCCACTCACCTATCTCGACTCGGGCGCGACCGCCCAGAAGCCGCTGGCCGTGCTCGACGCCGAGCGCGACTATTCCCTGCACCTGAACGCCGCCGTGCACCGCGGCGCCCACACGCTCGCCGCCGAGGCGACCGAGCTGTTCGAAGACGCCCGCCACGCGGTCGCCCGATTCGTCGGGGCCGACGACGACGAGATCGTCTGGACCTCCAACGCCACAGAGGCGATCAACCTCGTCGCCTACGCCGTCTCGAACGCGACGCTCGGCCGCGGAGGCCAGGCCGCCAAGCGGTTCGCCCTGCGCCCCGGCGACGAGATCGTCGTCACCGAGATGGAGCACCACGCGAACCTCCTGCCGTGGCAGGAACTCGCCGCGCGCACCGGGGCGGCGCTCCGCTACATCCCGCTCGCCGACGACGGCACCCTGCGCCTGGACCTCGCGCCCGGAATCATCGGCGACCGCACGAGAATCGTCGCCGTCACCCACGTCTCGAACGTGCTCGGCACCATCAACCCTGTCGCCGACCTCGTCGCACTGGCGCACGCCGCCGGGGCGCTCGTGCTGCTCGACGCCTGCCAGTCCGCGCCGCACCTCGCCCTCGACCTGCACGCCCTCGGCGTCGACTTCGCCGTCTTCTCGGGTCACAAGATGCTTGCCCCCACCGGCATCGGAGTGCTCTACGGGCGCCGCGAACTGCTGAGCGCCCTGCCCCCGTTCCTGACCGGCGGGTCGATGATCACGACCGTCACGATGGAATCCGCCGAGTACCTGCCGGCGCCGCAGCGCTTCGAGGCCGGCACCCAGCGCGTCTCGCAGGCGATCGCCCTCGGAGCGGCCGTCGGGTACCTGAGCGCAGTCGGGCTCGACCGCATCGAAGCCCATGAGGCACTCCTCGGCCAGCGGCTCGTCGCCGGCCTCGGCCAGATCGAGGGCGTGCGGGTGCTCGGCCCCGGCCTCGGCCGCGAGCGCGTGGGCTTGGCGAGTTTCGAGGTGGCGGGCATCCACTCGCACGATGTGGGCCAGTTTCTGGATGATCGGGGCATCGCGGTGCGCGTCGGCCACCACTGCGCGCAGCCGCTGCACCGGCGCTTCGGGGTGACGGCCTCGACGCGCGCCAGCACCTACCTCTACAACACAGAGGCCGAGGTCGACCTTCTGCTCACAGGGGTCGCCGACGCCATCACGTTCTTCGGCGCCCACGCATGAGCGCCGGGGAGCTGCAGGGCCTCTACCAGCAGGTCATCCTCGACCACGCGCGCGAGAAGCACGGGTTCGGGCTGGTGCAGGGCACTGCTCCGGATGCCGCGTCCCACCAGGTCAACCCGACCTGCGGCGACGAGATCACGCTGCACGTGCACCTCGAGCCCGGCGGCACGGCCGTCTCGCGGCTGGCGTGGGAGGGGCAGGGCTGCTCGATCTCGCAGGCCTCGGCGTCACTGCTGTCGGACCTGGCCCCGGGCCTCGACGTGCCGGGCCTCCGCGAGCGCATCGACGCCTTCCGTCTCGCCATGCGCTCGAAGGGAACGATCGAGCCCGACGAGGAGCTGCTCGGCGACGCGGTGGTGCTCGGCGGCACCTCGCGCTACATCGCCCGCGTCAAGTGCGCGATGCTCGCCTGGGTCGCGCTCGAAGACGCCCTGCACCACCTGCCCCCCGCCGCCC
>NZ_PSTT01000073.1 GCF_002931235.1 Subtercola sp. Z020
GGGTGGGCGGTCAGCGGCGGCGGCGGGTGCCGAAGATGCCGGAGACGACGCTGGTGAGGATGGTGCGGGTGGCGCGCGATCCCAGCACGTCTTCGAGTATGTTCGGCTGCGCGCGGCTGGTGGTGCGGGTTCCTGAGGCGCGGCGGTTGCGCTCGCGGTCGGCTGCGGCATCCGCGGCCCGCGCCTTCGCCAGCGCGCGCTCGTACTCGGCCTGCGCCTTCGCGTCGGCCCGGGCGGCGTCGGCGGCGGCCTTCTGCCGCGCCTTCTCGTCGGCGGCCTGCTGCTTCGCGGCGGCAGCGGCCGCCTTGGCGTCGGCGACGGCCTGCTCGGCGGCGGCTGCGGCCTCCGCTGCGGTGTTCAGCTTGGCCGTGAGGATTTCACGCGCAGACTCGCGGTCGATGACCGGGCCGTACGTCGGCAGGAGCGGGCTGGCGGCCACCGCGGCGTCGATCCGGGCATCCGAAGTCGGAGACATCGACCCCTGGGGCGCACGCAGCCTCGTCCAGGCGACCGGGCTCGGGGCCCCGCGCTCGTTCATGACCGTGACGACCGCCTCGCCGGTCGCGAGGTTCTGCAGCACCTCGGCGAGCTCGTACTCGGAGTTCGGGTAGGTCGAGACGGTCGCCTTCAGGGCCTTGGCGTCGTCGGGGGTGAAGGCGCGCAGCTGGTGCTGGATGCGCGACCCGAGCTGGGCGAGAACGTCGCCGGGCACGTCTTTCGGGGTCTGCGTGACGAAGAAGATGCCGACACCTTTCGACCGGATCAGGCGCACGGTCTGCGTGATGGAGCCGATGAAGTCCTTCGACGCATCCTTGAAGAGCAGGTGCGCCTCGTCGAAGAAGAAGACGAGTTTCGGCTTGTCGAGGTCGCCGACTTCGGGCAGGTCGTTGTAGAGGTCGGCGAGCAGCCACATGAGGAAGGTGGAGTAGAGGGCGGGGCGGTCGGCGACGCCGGGCACTTCGAGCAGGCTGACGATGCCCGCGCCGTCTGCTGTGGTTCGCAGGAACTCGGCCGTGTCGATCTCGGTCTCGCCGAAGAACACGTCGGCGCCCTGGTCGGCGAAGGTGATGAGTTCACGGAGGATCACGCCGACTGTGGCGGGGGAGATGCCGCCGAGGTCGACGAGTTCGGCCTTGCCGGCGTCGCTGGCGAGGAAGCTGAGCACGGCGCGCAGGTCGCTGAGGTCGAGCAGGGGGAGGCCGGCATTGTCGGCGTAGTGGAAGACGAGGCCGAGGCTCGACTCCTGTGTGTCGTTCAGCCCGAGCACCTTGCTGAGGAGGAGAGGACCGAAGCCGGCGACGGTGGCGCGGATCGGGATGCCGCGACCGACGCCGCCCAGGCTGAAGAACTCGGTCGTGGTCGCTGCCGGTTGCCAGTTCTGGCCGATGCCCGCCGTGCGTTCGAGCAGTTTGGCGCTGCTGGTGCCTTCTGAGGCGATTCCGGAGAGGTCGCCCTTGATGTCGGCGGCGAAGACGGGCACGCCGGCGGCGGCGAGTTGCTCGGCGAGCACCTGCAGGGTCTTGGTCTTGCCGGTTCCGGTGGCGCCGGCGATGAGCCCGTGGCGGTTGGTCATGGCGAGCGGGATGCGCACCGGCACGTCGGGGAGGGCGTGGCCGTTGACGAGGGCGCCCATTTCGAGGGCGGGGCCGTCGAAGGCGTAGCCGGCGCGGATTGCGTCGACGGCGGCTGGGGTGAGGGGGG
>NZ_PSTT01000079.1 GCF_002931235.1 Subtercola sp. Z020
TCTGCGACCGGGGCGCGGCGGTCACCGCGACGACTCACCCGGGCTACCCCGCGCACCCCGCATCGCGCGGCAGGCGACAATGGGGCATGACCCGAATGCCCCACCCCCTGCCGACGCTGCCAGAACTGCTCGACCTCGCGAGCGTCGTCTCGCTGCCGCTGAACACGAGATTCCGGGGGGTGGATGCCCGCGAGGCCATGATCCTCCGTGGCCCCGAGGGCGCAACCGAGTTCTCCCCCTTCCTCGAATACGACGACAACGAGGCCGTCGCCTGGCTCGCGGCGGCCATCGACTTCGGCTGGTCGACGACTCCCCCAGCGTTCCGTGACCGCATCCCGGTCAATGCGACGCTGCCGGCGGTGGCGGTGCAGGATGTCGCGGCCGTGCTCGACCGTTACCCGGGATGCCGCACGATCAAGGTGAAGGTCGCGGAACGCGGTCAGACGCTCGACGACGACGTCGCACGGGTGCGCGCCGCGCGCGACTACCTCGGTGTCGACGGACGCATCCGGCTCGACGCGAACGGCGGCTGGAACGTCGATGAGGCTGAGCATGCCATCCATCGCCTCGCCGAGTTCGACCTCGAATACATCGAGCAGCCGTGCCCCAGCGTCGACGATCTGTGGGAGATCCGGCAGCGGGTCAAGTACATGGGCATACCGATCGCTGCAGACGAGAGCGTTCGGAAAGTGGATGATCCACTCGACGTCGCTCGCCGCGGCGCCGCCGACCTGCTGGTCGTGAAGGCACAGCCGCTGGGCGGCATCCACTCGGCGCTCGAGATCGTCGAGCGGGCGGGGCTGCCGGTGGTCGTGTCGTCGGCGCTCGACACGTCGATCGGTATAGCGATGGGGGCACATCTCGCCGCGAGCATTCCCGAACTGGAATACGACTGCGGGCTGGCCACGGCGGCCCTCCTCCAGGCCGACGTCACGGCATCACCGCTCGTGCCCGTCGACGGTTCGATCGCGGTGCAGCGCCCCGAGCTCGACGAGTCTCTCGTGCAGTTCTCCCTCGCGCCCGCCGACCGCGACGCCTGGTGGCGCGCCCGCCTCGCCCGCGTGCACGCCCTCCTCACCGCGCGCAGCGCGCTGGCCACCCGTACGCCGGATCCAATGCGCCACCGTCCTCATAGCGGCGCCTCAAACGCGCGTAACCGAGGATGAGGCGCAACACGCGCTCGCAAAGCGACCCACCGGTGCACTCATCCTCGGTTACGGACATGTCGCGCGATGGAAGCGGCTCGCGGCCGCGGGTGCGCGCCCGATCACGCGGCAGCGGCAGCAGCAGCGCACGTCAACTCGCGCACCGGAGGAACACGCGTATCACGCGCCTGTAGAGCGACCCGACGGCACCCTCATCCTCGGTTAGCGACGCGTCCCGCGAAGAAGAGGGCGCGGGGCGGCGCTGCGCGGGGCGGGCGGGCCAGCCGACGGGGCGGCGGCGCTGCGAGGAGCGGCGGACGACGGCGGGCGGCCGAAGCGGCGCGGCCTACAGGCCGCTGTAGGAGTGCAGGCCGTGGAAGAAGACGTTCACGATGCCGAAGTTGAAGAGCACTGCCGCGAAACCGATGATCGCGAGCACTGCCGAGCGCGAACCGCGCCAGCCGCGCGTGGCGCGCGCGTGGATGTAGCCGGCGTAGATGACCCAGATGATGAAGGTCCAGACCTCTTTGGTGTCCCAGCCCCAGTACCGGCCCCAGGCGCGCTCCGCCCACACCGCGCCCGCGATCAGCGTGAACGTCCAGAAGACGAAGCCCACGATGTTGACGCGGTAGGCGAGGTTCTCGAGGCGCTTGGAGTCCGGCAGCGACGCCATGAACTTCAGCTTGAGAGTACGGGCCCCGGCGCCGATGGCCTCACGGCGGTACTGTACGAGCTGGATCGCCGACAGCGCGAAGCCGAGCGCGAAGAATGCCGTGCCGAGGCTCGCCACGAACACGTGGATCACCAGCCACGCCGACTGCAGCGCCGGCGGCAGCGGGGCCACACCGACGTAGTAGTTGACGGTCGAGACACCGAGCAGAATGAGCACGAGACCGGTGATGAACGTTCCGAGGAACCGCAGGTCGACCCGCGTGATCACGACGAGGAACACCCCGACGATCAGCACCGTACCGGTCATCGAGAATTCGTACATGTTGGCCCATGGCACGCGGGCGGCAGCAATGCCGCGCAGCACATCGGCCGTCAGTTCGAGCAGGAAGCCGATCAGCGTGAAGGCGACACCGAGCCGCAGGCTGAGCGAGCGCTTCGTGACTGCGCCGTCGCCCGAGGCGGAGAGGGATGCCTCGGCTCCCCCACCACGCGAGAACAGACCCTTGCGCGCTGCGCCCGACCCACCGACGCCGACCGGCGCGGCAGTCGCAACCGAGCCGGACACGGCAGACGAGCCACCCGCGCCCACCGTCTCGAGCACACGTTCGCGCGTCGTGACCGAACCGTCGACACCGACCTCGTTGCCGGCGCCCACCTGGGCCGAACGACGGGCCAGGTCGAGGGCGAACGCGATGAACGCGAACGCATACACCGCCATGGCGGCGTAGAGGAAGAAGACGGAGTACTCGTCGATGGTTTGCGTCACGATCACAGCCTAAGCGTTAGTTTCGGGCACCGCGCGGCCCGCCAACAATTTGGCGTGACGCTCGGCCAGATCGGCGACAGCGGGCACCAACCGGGGGTCTTCGCCGCGCGCGAGGCCGGCATATTCGAGGGTCACGGAGCCGTCGGCGCGCTCGGTCGCCTTGACCCACACCCGCCGCCTCGGAATGAACAGGGAGATGAGCAAGCCGAGCAGCGCGAGCGAGGCGAAGAGCAGCACGTAACCCTGTGTCGGGTCGTGGTGGATGTCGAGTGATGCGTACCGCGCGACGTTGTCGAAGCTGATCGTGCCCAGCCCGTTCGGCAGTGCCGTGCTCTCGCCCGGCTTCAGCTCGATCGATGCGACGCCCGTGCTGCCGCCGGTCAGCTGCGAGAGGGTGTCGGTGTCGAGGGAGTAGACCGAGGTGGGGGTTCCTCCGTTGAGTCCGAGGTCGCCCTGGTACACGTTCAGCGTCAGTACGGGGTAGTCGTCGTCGGGGTAGGTCGAGTAGTAGGCGCCGGTCGTCGACACCGCCTGGGTCGGGTAGAAGAAGCCGATCATGCCGAGTTGCTGGCTCAGCCCGTCGGGAACCTTGACGACGCCCACGCTGGTGAGGCTCGCATCCTGCGGCAGGAACGGAATGGAGTCGGTGAAGACGACCTTTCCGGTCGGGTCCTTCACCGTGACCGTCGGGGCGTAGCCGTTGCCGAGCAGGTAGACGTCGGTGCCGCCGATGCGCAGCGGGGAGTTCACCTTGATGTCGCTCTGCTGCTCGGAGCCGCCCTGCTCCTGGGTCGTCACGGCCGCGTCGTAGTCGAGCGGCTGGCCGAACGCGCCGTCGGCCTTGGTCTCGTAGGTCGCGGTGAACTTGTCGAGCTTCATCGAGTAGGGCGTGAGAGAACTCTCACTGAAGAACCGCCCCGGGTTGAAGGAGTCGAAGGCGCTGAGGGTGTTGACGAACGTCTGGCCGTTCTCGACGAGCACGCGCTGGCCGCTGAATCCGAAGCCGCCGCCGACTCCGACGGTGATCAGGATGCCCACCAGCGCGGCGTGGAAGACGAGGTTGCCCGTCTCCCGCGCGTAGCCGCGTTCGGCCGACACGGAGGTGATCTCGCTGCCGTTCTTGCCCGGAGCCGTGAACACGACGGCACGGTAGCCCGCCTTGCGGAGCATCCCGCGGGCCACCTCGATGGCCTCTGCGCCGTTGGTGCCGGGCTCAGCCGCCCGCTGCTCGAAACCGGCGAGGCGCGAGAGCCGAGCCGGCGTGCGCGGCGGCTTGGCGCGAAGCGCGTCGAAGTGGTGCTTCGCCCGCGGGATGACGCACCCCACCAGCGAGATGAACAGCAGCAGGTAGATGCTCGAGAACCAGACGGAGGTGTAGACGTCGAACGCCTGCACCTTGTCGAGGATGGGCGCGAGGTCGGGGTTGTCGACGAAGTACTGCGTGACACCGTTCGGGTCGGCGGCGCGCTGCGGAACGAGGGAGCCGGGCACCGCCGCGAGAGCGAGCAGGAGCAGCAGGAAGAGCGCGGTGCGCATGCTCGTGAGCTGCCGCCAGAACCAGCGCAGCCAGCCGACGACACCGAGCCGAGGCTGCGCGATGTCGGGCGAGGAGCCGTCGCCCGCCCCGCTGCTGCTGCCGTCGTCGCTCGCCGCGCCTCGGGCACGTGTGGCCAGAGCCGGGTCCGGGGAGTCGTAGTGATCAGATGGCCGGGACAAAACCTGTGATCACCGCCTGCAGTTGGTAGGTCCATGCGGTCCAGAGGCCGCTGACCATGAGAATGCCGATGACCACGAGGCCCGCTCCCCCGAGAATGTTGATGAGGCGAATATGCCGCTTCAGGAATGTGATGGTGTGTGTGACCCAGTTGAGGCCGAGCGCGACGAGCAGGAACGGTACGCCGAGCCCGAAGCAGTAGAACAGCCCCAGCAGGGCGCCGCTCCAGGCTGATCCACCGGTGAGGCTGAGCGCCTGGATGGCACCGAGCGTCGGGCCGATGCACGGCGTCCAGCCGAGGCCGAACACGATGCCGAGGATCGGCGCGCCCGCCAAGCCTGTGGCGGGGCGCCAGCTCGTCTTGAACGTGCGCTGCAGAAAGCTGAACTGCCCGATGAACACGAGCCCGAGCAGAATGACGACGACGCCGAGCACCCGCGTGATGACCTCGCCCCACACCAACAGCCAGACGCCGAGCGCGCCGAACAGCGTCGACGCCGCCACGAAGACGAGCGAGAACCCGAGAACGAAGAGGCTGATGCCGAGCAGTACCCGCCGCCGATTGCTGCGCGCGCTGGGGTCGCTCAGCCCGCCGACGTACGCCAGGTAGCCCGGCACGAGCGGCAGCACGCACGGCGAGGCGAACGACACCAGGCCGGCGAGCATCGCGATCGGGATGGCGACGATGAGCTGGCCGTTCAGCACTGCATCGGCGAACGGGTTCACCATGCCTCAGCTCGTCTCTGCGACAGCTGTCGAGATGAGGGTGTCGAGGATGCTCGGGGCCGTCGCCTGGCCGAGGATGCGCGCGGCGACCCTTCCCTGCTTGTCGATGACCAGTGTGGTGGGTACGGCGTTCGGCGCCACAACCCCGCTCATCGCGAGCTGTACCGCACCGTTCGTGTCGATGACCGAGGGATAGGTCACCCCGAACGACGTACCGAAGGCGACGGCCGTGGCGGGCTGGTCGCGCACATTGACGCCGAGGAAGGATGCTCCCTTGCCGTCGTACTTCGTGTTCAGCTGCTCGAGCGCAGGTGCCTCTGCCCGGCACGGAGCGCAGCCCGCATACCAGAAGTTCAGCACCAGCACCTGGCCGAGGTACTGCGAGGAGTCGACGGTGGCGCCGGTCTCCGTGGTTCCGGTGAAGGAGACGGGTTCGGCGCGGTCTGCAGCCGGGATCTCGGTGACGGTGCCGTCGCCGGCGATGTATTGCTTACTGTCGCCGCTGCGGTACTGATCCGCCAGAGGGTCACTCGCGCATCCGGCCAGCAGCCCGATGGCGAGTATGGACGCAGCCACCCCGAGGGCGGCGCGGCGCCGCGACCGCCCGGCGACGGAGCGTGGCATGAGCGAGAAGTTCGATCCGGGCATCCTGATCACACCGCCCCATCGTCGACGGCCGACGCCAGGAGCACAGCCGCAGGGTCTTCGTAGCCGACTTCGACGAACCGTGAGCCACGGCGCTCGAACGACGTGATGCTCGAGAGGTTGCAGCGGCGCTTGCTCGGGTCGTGCCAGAGTCTCTGGCCGGTGATCGCCAGATGGGTCGACCAGATGGGCAGCTGGTGGCTGACCATCACGACGTCTCCGCCGTCGACCGAGTCATAGGCGTCGTGCATGGCGGCGATCATGCGCGTCGTGATGCTGCGATACGGTTCGCCCCAGCTCGGCAGAAGCGGATTCCACATCCACCACCAGTTCTGCGGCTTGCGGAGGACGGCACGTTGCGTCGCAGGGCTCATGCCCTCGAACCGGTTGGTCGGCTCGATGATGCGCGACTCGGTCTGCACGGTCAGGTCGAAGACCCGCGCGAGAGGCTCCGCTGACTCCTGGGCACGCTGGAGCGGCGACGCGAACAGCGCAGAGACGGGTCGGTCTCGCTGCCGGAGCTCGTCGGCGGCCTGCTCGGCGATCTGTCGCCCGAGATCGGAGAGGCCGAAGCCGGGCAGACGTCCGTACAGAACGTGCCCGGGGTTATGGACCTCGCCGTGTCGCACGAGATGAAGTTGGCTTGCTACCACGACGTCAAGTCTACGGAGCGTAGAACTGACCAAGCTGCCCGCTGCCTGAACGCTTCGCAGAAGAAGTAGTGCAACTTCATGAATCCGCAAGATGAATGCGATTGTGCTGAACAGTTGTTGCGAGCACCATTGGAGACAGAAAGGTTCACTCATGGCTCTCATCATCGTTCTCTCCGTCTTCGCACTTCTCTCCCTCGTGGGTATCGTCGCGGCTGTCATTCAGACCGCCACCGACGGCTACGGTCGCATCGCCACCCGCGCCTACTACCGCCGCCTGCCCTAGCCCACTCCCGCGGCGGCCGGCTGCGGCCCGCTCCCCGAGCGGCCTCACCGGGGCCTGTCGGCTCAGTCAAGGGTCGACCACCCCGACTCAGTGACGACGACCGTCGAGAGGTAACGGAGGCCCACGGTGGCCGCGGCCAGCTTCAGAACGTCTCGCGTGGCCCTGAGCCCGTCGTCGGGTTCCGGATGCCCCGTCGGCCTGACCGCGACGGCGAACGCCGAACCCCCGCGGTAGAGCACCTCGTGCAGCACAGCTGCGACGAGCGAGCCCCTGTCGGGCAGTGGCACGACGACGCGCAGTCGCAGCTCGCCGTCGGCCACCACCACGAACAGCGCGTTCTTGCCCACTGGCGACTCCCCGGCCGGCGCGTTCTCGCCCGCGGGCGACTCACCGGCTGGACCGTTGTCGCCGGCTGGTGACCCTTCGGCTGGTGCGTTCCCGCCGGCTGGTGACCCCGAGGCTGGCACCTTTTCGCCGGCTGGTGCCCCCTCGGCCGATGCCGCGGCGCGGGCGGCCAGATGCGCTCGCACGGCAGCGACCACATGCTGCGGTGTCTCGAGCAGCGGCCCCGGTGGTGGGTCGTTGGCCCGGCGCCAGAGCTCAGCGACCGCGACGACCCGCCCTGCGGTGGCGACGCCGACACCCATCAGGGACTTCAGTTCACCGACGGTCATCGTCATGAGTTCGGTGACCCCGCCGGCCTGGTCGAGCAGGGAGCGAGCGCTGTCGAGCACGTTGACGCCGGGCATTCCCGATCCGAGTACGAGCGCGACGAGTTCTGCCTCGCTGAGCCCGGACGGGCCGAGGCGCTCGAGTCGCTCGCGCGGCCGATCGTTCGGCGCGACAGCCCAGAGGGAGTGGCGTGGCGTTGTCATGGGGCAACGGTAGGGCGGCGCCGTTGCCGTCGACGGCCTCCGGCCCGGATCTGTGGAGAACTCCACCAGCCCCACAGCTGGGGAGGAGAGGTGCGCGGTCGGCGACCCAGCGATCGCCTCGGCGCTACACCTCGAAGTCGATGGCGGCGCGACCCGAGAAGAGCGGCTTGATCGACGCCGAGACCCGCACGTGGTCGGGGTGCACCTGGTACCGGTCGAGTGCAGCCTGGTCGGCGTAGTCCGCGATCAGGGCCACGTGCGCATTGCCGGGTGTCGCGTCGACGTCGTTGACGACGCTGAGCGCGAGCAGTTCGGGAACCACACCGACGAGCGACTGGAGCTGCGACGCGACGAAGGCCGACTGCTCTGACCTCTTCTCGGGCGACGGGTCGGCGAGAGTGAAGGTGACGATGTGACGGATCACGAGGCTGCTCCTGGGGATGCGTTCGACGGGTGGGAGGGGGCGGCACGCAGCGCGGCCGTCAGCCGCGCCGGATCGACGCGCCAGAACGTGTGCACACGGCCGTCGATGAGCACGACGGGAATGTCTTCCACATGCTCGTCGTACAGCGCCTGGTCGTCGAAGATCGAGACCTCGCGAAACTCGACGGCGAGAGGGGCGACGGCAGCGATCACCTCGAGCACCACGGCCCGCGCGTCGTCGCACAGGTGGCATCCCGGCTTGGAGACGAGCGTCAGGTCGATGGATGCCACGCCCCATCGTAACGCGGCAGCCACCGCCGGAGCGGCGCCGCAGCGGTAGAGCAGCGACGCAGCGCGCCGCAGAAACCTGAGCCGCGCAGGCCCCACAGGCGCGATCGCTAGCATGAGCAGCATGCCGGGCCCCGTCATCGCCTTCTTCGACATCGACAACACTCTGGTGCGCGGCGCCACCGTGTACTTCGTCGGCTTCGGTGCGTGGCGGCTCCGGCTGCTGACGCTGCGGGATGTCGCGGTCTTCGCCTGGCAGCAGGCGCGCTTCATCTCCGTGGGCGAGAACATGAAGCACACGGAGAGCATCAAGACCCGCACCCTGGCGATGCTCCGCGGCCACACCGAGGAGGAGCTCGAGCGTCTCGGCGAAGACGTCTACGACCGGCAGATCATGCAGCGGCTCTGGCCCGAAGTGGTGGCGAAGGCCGACGACCACCTCGCCCGGGGGCACCAGGTGTGGCTCATCTCGGCCACCGGCGACATCGTCGCGCAGGTGATCGCCCGTCGGCTCGGCCTGACCGGAGCTCTCGGCACACGCTTCGAGGCCGTGAACGGGGTGTTCACCGGGCGACTCGAGGGTGGGATGGTGCACGGCCCCGAGAAGGCCGTCGCCGCACGACGACTGGCGTCCGAGGCCGGCGCCGATCTGGCGGAGTGCTGGGCCTACTCGGATTCCGCGAACGACCTGCCGCTGCTGGGCACGGTCGGGCATCCGGTCGCCGTCAACCCCGACGACGCCCTGCGGGCGGAGGCGCGAGCGCGCGCCTGGCCGGTCATGCAGCTCAGGCGAAGGAAGAGCCGCCCGGTCGACGACACCGGCCCCGCCACCACCAACACCGCCACCGCCACCGCCACCGGCACACACAAAAAGCGTCAGGCCTGACCCGCCCGGGGGCGAGAGGCTCTGACGCTGATTGGCAGAAGGAGAGAGCTCTACTTCTTGTTGCGTCGCTGGTGGCGCGTCTTACGAAGCAGCTTGCGGTGCTTCTTCTTCGCCATGCGCTTACGACGCTTCTTAATTACGGAACCCACATGTACCTCACAGGATTGGGGAGTGGCCGGGCCGGCAGAAATGCTGCCGTGAACGACCGAGAAGGAAAAATTGCCTCGGAGCAGTCTAGCGCACTACTGCGCCTGCCGGTTTTCAGCCCCACCCGAGCCCGAAACCGGCCCGAGACCCGAGACCGGCCCGAGACCCGAACCAGACGCCGGCCGCGCCAGCACCTCGGCCACCGCCGTCTCGGGCACTCGGAACGACCGCCCGAACCGAATGGCCGGCAGCTCCCCCGAGTGCACCAGGCGATACACCGTCATCTTCGAGACACGCATCATGTCGGCCACCTCTGCAACGGTCAGGAATCGCACGTCAGCCAGATCATTCGGCATTGCGCGCCTTTCGAGAACACGGGGAGATGGATGTTGCCTGAGTGAACTCTAGGGGCTGGTGAGAACGCCTGTCCACCGGGCGGAGGGAAGAACACGGAGGAGGGCCGGGCCCGCGCCGCGAAGCGCAGAACCCGGCCCTCCCGACCGTCAGCAGTGACTACTCGTCACTGCCACCGGCGACTACTCGTCACTGCCACCGGCCTGGGCGCTGCGACGCTGGCGGCGCACGATGAGTGCACTGATGCCGGCCAGCAGCAGGATGCCCGCCACACCGATCGGCACGATCGTGCTGAGACCCGTGTTGGCCAGGTCACCCGGGTCACCGGGCGCCGGCGACGACGAACCGGTCGGCACGGGTGCGGCCGTCGCGGTGCCCGTCGGGGTCGGCACCGGCCCGGCAGTGCCGGTCGGGGTCGGCGTCGGGGTCGGTGTCGGCTCCGGCGCGGCCTCTGTCACCACACCGACGAACGTCGAGACACCCGAGTCGCCGTACGAGACGAGTCCGAGGTACTTCGACGCGTAGTCGAGGTTCAACCACGAGGCGGTGTAGCTGACCGGCTGGCCCTGCGTGCCAGCGATGCTGGCCGGCACCGTGAAGTCACCAGCACCACCCGTCGGCGTCACGTAGTACGCGTTCAGGTCCATCGCGGCGTTCGGCTGGTCCGTCGGCAGGGCGAACACGTCGGCGCGCACGGCGTACTTGCCGGCCTCCGGCGCGGCGATGTCGACGCGCTCGTTGGCCTCACCCGTCGCCGAGGTGTAGGTCGCGATGACCTTGCCCTTCGCGTCGAGCTGGTCGACGAAGAGGTCGAGGTCAGCACCCTCCTCAGCGGTCGTGATTGACGTCAGGTCGAACCGTGCCGCAGTGAGACCCTCCGGGATGGTCACCGCGAACTCCGCAGTGCCCTTCAGCGGCGTGACAGCCGAGTGGCCGTCGAGCGGAATGCCCGCGTCCTGGTTGTCGGCCTCGAGCAGGTCGCCCTTGGCGAGTCCCTCCGCGGTGAGCGGGATGTCGCCGTCGGAGCCCGGGATGACCGAGACGTCGACCGAACCCGTGGTTCCGGTTCCGTCGACCTCGAACGGTGCAGCGATCGGGACGGGGCGGAGCGCGATGGGGCTGCGCACCGTCTGGTCACCGTTCGCCCAGGTCATGTACCCGGTCGTGAACTCGTTCAGCGCGGCATCCGTTCGCGTGAACTGCACCGTGTAGCTCTGCGACTCGCCGGCTGCACCGAAGGTGAGGCTGGTGGGGCTCACGACGGTCTCGATGCCCGGGATGTCGATCGGATCGACAGTGAACGTTCCGGCTTCGGTGGCCGTCACCGTACGGGTGACGGTCTGCGTGCCGGTGAGCGAACCGATGGAGATGGACGCCAGGTTCAGGTCGCTCGCGTCGATCGGATCGACTCCGACGTCGTAGCCGATGCCCTCGAGGTACGCGTACCAGTCGGGAACGTCGTTCAGGTAGAGCAGTCCCGGGTTGAAGTACTTCGTCGGGGTGACGTTGCCAGCACCCTGCCCGAAGACGTCTTCGACCGGCGAACCGTCGGCAGCAACCGTGTTGACCGCGGTCGTCATCATGGCCGACTTGATCTCTGCGACCGAGGCCTTCGGGTGAACGCCCAGGTACAGAGCGGCAAGGCCGGTGATGTGCGGGGCAGCCATCGAGGTACCCGAGAGGAACTCCCACGTCGGGTCTTCACCCTCGGCGTTCGCGCCGGCGGCGAGGATCGCCACACCGGGGGCCGAGATGTCGGGCTTCAGGATGTCGCTGCCATCCGCCTCCACCGGGCCGTGGCTCGAGAAACCGGCGAGCACCGGAACAGCGGGCGAGGCACCGGCGGTGTTGCCCTTGGTGAAGGTCACCGTCGCGCCGTCTTCGGCGGAGTACGCGTAGGTCGCGTCCCACGCCGGAGCGTCGAGGTGCACGGTCGGGATCGAGTGCTCGTCGAGGTCGATCGAGCTGGGCGTCTTGTTCACGAGCAGCATTCCGATACCACCGGCGCGCTTCACCTCCGCCGACTTCGCCGTGCGGTCGTAGACACCGCGCTGGCAGAAGACGATCTTGCCGTCGACCTTGGCCGGGTCGAGCGAGTCGGGAGCACACAGCAGCGCGTCGTCGGCGCTGGCCGCATCGGCCTTCACCAGATCGGCACGAACGAGGTCGCCCTCTGTGGGAGCGTTGTCGCCGGTCTCGACGGTGATCGATCCACCCGCGAACTTGCGGCCGTCACCGAGAGTGGCTGTCGCTTCGTAGCTCGGGATGGTGGTCGCTGCGACCGTCGTGTACCACGGCGACGCATTGTCGAGCGTGGATGCACCGGGGCCGGAGTTGCCCGCAGAGGCCGCCACGAAGATGCCGGCCGAAGCCGCCCCGAGGAAGGCCTGGTCGGTCAGCGAGACGGTCGTCTGCGCCGAGCTGCCGCCGATGGAGAAGTTCAGCACGTCGACACCGTCGAGCACAGCCTGGTCGATCGCGGCGAGCATGTCTGCGGTCGAGCAGCCGTCGTCGGTGGTCTCAGCAGGTTCGGGACCCGACCAGCAGACCTTGTAGGCAGCGATCTTGGCGGCCGGAGCGACACCGCTGATGTCGCCGAAGCTGTCGCCGGCGATGGTCGCGTCGGTCGCGTTGTTGCCGGCAGCAGTGCTCGCCGTGTGCGAGCCGTGGCCGTCACCGTCACGCGGCGAGACGTACTCGCCGGTCGCCGCGGTGCCGATGTTCTTCTTGCCGAAGCCGTCGAGGAAGTAGCGTGCGCCGACGATCTTGGTCGAGCAGTCGCTGGCGGCGAACTGCTCACCCGTGACACAGGCACCGTAGAAGGTGCTGCCATCGGCCTTGTCGAAGCGGATGTCCGCATCCGGATGCTTCGGGTCGACCTCGTCGGTGATGTACGGCTCGTCACCCGCGGCCGTGCCGAGAGCGTCGCCCGCGAACGACGGGTTCTCCGGCGCGATACCGGTGTCGAGGTCGCCGATCACGATGCCCTTGCCGGCTGCGTCGACGCCGCCGTGCTGGGCCCAGACACCGGTGGAACCGTCGAGACCGAGGTAGGTGGTCGACGGCTCAGCGGCGGTGATGTGCTTGATCTCGTCTTTGGTCACCTGGGAGACGTCTTTGCTCGAGGTCAGGGCCGAGGCCTGTTCGGGCGTGAGGTTCGCCGAGAACGCGTTCAGCGCGAGCGTGTACGAGTAGTCGATGTCGACGCCGACGGCAGAGGCCACATCTTTCTGGCGCCCCGCGAGGAAGTCGGAGTAGCTCGAGACGGGCGCGGAACGCGCGTTCATCTGGTCGCCAGCAGACGGCTTTGTCGCTGAGAAACCATCGATGCCACCGGAGTAGGTCGACGCGGCCGGGTTCGTGAGGGTCACGATGTAGCGGCCGGCGGTGAAGTCGGTGGCGGGCTTGGTGGGCCCCCCGGGCAGCGGAACGAAACCGACGGCCTGGTCGGCTGCCGCCGAGAGGGAACCGGCCTGGGGGGCGAACGCAGCGGCACTGCCTGCGGCGCCGGAGACAGCGAGAACGATGGCAGCCGCGGCGGCGATCGTAGCGCTTCTTCGGGAGATGGAACGGGGGAAGGGCGCTGATGAACGTCGCCGGGAACTACTCACGTAGGAACCTCTATCTGTAACCGAACAGGTGGGTTGGGCGCAGGCCTCGGCCCGCACTCGTTCGACTACCCTAAGCAGGTTCTGGCCTTCTAGTACGGGCGGCTATGTTTCGGTTGTGTTAAGGATGTGAGCTGGCACAGAATCCTTGCGCTCACAGCTGTTTCTCAGCGCGATTGGCGCGCAGATGAGAGTTTTCCGCGATTAATCACTGCTTCGTGAAATATTCGGAAACCGCCTGGTCACCTCTTCGAGAATCGACCGGGCGCGGCCGGTCGCCGAGGCGACGGAGTGCCCCACACGCTCTCCCACCGCAGCGGCCTGCGACTTCGACCGCTCGGCCACGTCGGCCAGGGAACCCTCGATGTCGAGCCCCTCTTCCTCCTGCACCTCGTCGAAGTCGGCGCTCAGGAACGGGATGAGCCAGTCTTCGACGTCTTCGAGCGGCGAGGCATCCAGAGCATAGAAACGGTGCTGCCCGACCTCCCGAACGCTCACGAGCCCGGCGTCGCGAAGCACGCGCAGGTGCTTCGACACGGTCGGCTGGCTCAACTCGAGCTGGGCGACCAGCTCGGAGACGCTGATCTCGCCGAGCGGGGCGAAGTCGGGCTCGCCGGGCAGACCCACCTTGTCGGAGGCCACATACCGCTCCAGGAGCAGTGAGAGCACGTGGCGGCGCGTGGGGTCAGCTATCACGGAGAAGATGTCGGCCATGGCTACAGGGTAGCGGCCCGGTCGCGTTGTGTCGGCGCGAAACGAGTGCCAAGCTGAGGCGGTGAACCAGGGTGCCCCCGTACGCCAGCCCCGCTACGGGGTGCGAACCGGTTCGGTGCGCTTCCGCGACGCGATCGAGGACTTCTCGGGCCGATCACCCGCCCGCTTCGCCGTGATCGTGTTCGTGGTTCTGATCGTCATCTTCACCGTCTTGCTCTCCCTGCCGGTGTCGAGTCGCACCGGCGCCGCCACCAGCCTCGCCGACTCCCTCTTCACCGCCGTCTCCGTGATCTGCGTCACCGGTCTCTCGACCGTCGACATGGCGACGCACTGGTCGTTCTTCGGTGAGGTGGTCATCTATGTCGGCGTGCAGATCGGCGCCCTCGGCGTCTTGACCCTCGCCTCCATCCTCGGGCTGGTCGTCTCCCGGCGGCTCGGCCTCCGCTCGCGCATCCTCGCGGCCGGCGAGGCCGATCCGTCACGCACCCACTCGGGAGTGGCGGGCGCGAGCCAGGCCGTGCGGCTCGGCGAAGTCGGTGGGCTGCTCGCCACCGTCGCGGTCAGCGCGCTGGTCATCGAGGGCGGGCTCGCTCTGCTCCTCTTTCCCCGGCTGCTCATCGACGGCATCCCACCCGGCACCGCCGCGCTCGAGAGCCTGTACTACTCGGCGATGGCCTTCACGAACACCGGATTCACACCGAACGCCGAGGGGCTGGCGCCCTTCGCGTCGGACTACTACTTCCTCACCATCCTGATGGTGGGGGTGTTCCTCGGCAGCATCGGCTTCCCCGTCATCTACGCGTTCTCCCGGGCACTCCGCACGCCCGGCCGCAACCAGTGGTCGCTGCATGTCAAGCTCACGCTCGTCACCTCGGCCATCCTGCTCGGCGCGGGGGCCGTGATGTACTTCGCCCTCGAATTCTCGAACCCTGCGACCTTCGGGCCGCTGAACGGGTTCGACAAGGGATTCCAGTCGCTCTTCCTCTCGACGATGACGCGGTCGGGTGGCTTCTCGACGATCCCCATCGACCAGCTGAACGGGTCGAGCATGCTCGTCACCGACATGCTGATGTTCATCGGCGGGGGGTCAGCGTCCACCGCGGGGGGCATCAAAGTCACGACGCTCGCGATCCTCTTCCTCGCCGCGTTCGCCGAGGCACGGGGCAACGACCAGGTTCAGGCCTTCCGTCGCCGCATCCCCGTCGACATCCTGCGCCTCGCGGTGAGCGTGGTGCTCTGGGGTGCGAGCACGATCGCGGTCTCGGCCATCATCATCCTGCAGATCTCGAAAGCCCCGCTCGACAACGTGCTCTTCGACGTCATCTCCGCGTTCGGAACCTCGGGCCTCTCGACCGGCCTCACTGCCGAGTTGCCGGATGCCGGGGTCTACGTCATGGCGGCCACGATGTTCATGGGCCGCATTGGTACAGTGACGTTCGCCGCCGCCCTCGCGCTCCGCCAGAGGCGGCAGCTGTTCCAGAACCCCGAAGAGAGGCCGATCGTTGGCTAGAGACAGATCGAGCGACGCCCCTGTTCTCGTCATCGGGCTGGGCCGATTCGGGGCTGCCGCCGCCGACAAGCTCGAGCAGCTGGGCCGCGAGGTGCTGGTGATCGACACCGATCCGATGCTCGTGCAGAAATGGGCCACCCGCGTCACGCACGTGGTGCAGGCCGACGCAACGGATCTGGATGCCCTGCGGCAGATCGGCGGGCAGGACTTCGACGTGGCCATCATGGCCGTCGGCTCCTCTGTCGAAGGCAGCGTGCTGATCACGGCGAACCTGGTCGACCTCGGAATCTCGCAGATCTGGGCGAAGGCGATGTCGCGTTCCCATGGCAAGATCCTCGAACGCATCGGCGCCAACCACGTGATCTACCCCGAAGCGGAGTCCGGCGACCGCATCGCACACCTCGTCTCGGGGCAGGTGCTCGACTTCATCGAGTTCGACGACGAACTCTCGCTTGCGAAGCTTCGCCCTCCGCAGGTGGCGACGGATGCCCCGCTCTCGACTCTCGGGCTCCGCCGCAGGTACGGCATCACCATCGTCGGCGTTCGCACCCAGGGTTCCCCGTTCGTCTACGCCGGGGCCGACACCGTCGTGCACACGGCGGACTCGATCGTGGTGTCGGGCACCGCCGCCGACGTCGACGCCTTCGCCCGGCTGCCCCGCTGAGCATCCCGCGCCCCGCGGTCTTAAGATTGGCCGAAGGCAGTATCGAACGAGGGACGATCACGTGAGTACAGGCGGCGGCAACACAGCGATCTTCGCGGCGCTGGGGGCCAACCTCGGCATCGCCGTGATCAAGTTCATCGCGTTCGTCTTCTCGGGGTCGTCGTCGATGCTCGCCGAGAGCGTGCACTCGCTGGCCGACTCCGGCAACCAGCTGCTGCTTCTGCTCGGCGGCCGCAAGGCGAAGAAGGCCGCCGACGTCGAGCACCCGTTCGGGCACGGCCGTGAGCGCTACGTGTACGCATTCGTGGTGTCGATCATCCTGTTCTCCGTCGGTGGCGTCTTCTCGATCTACGAGGGCGTCGAGAAGATCGGCGACCCGCACCCGGTCGACACGCCCTGGTTGCCGATCGCCGTGCTGGTCGCGGCGATGGTGCTCGAGGGCTTCTCCCTGCGCACCGCGATGAAGGAGAGCAACCACAGCAGGGGCACGCAGACCTGGGTGCAGTTCGTGCGGCGGGCGAAGGCGCCGGAACTGCCCGTCGTGCTGCTCGAAGATGTGGCCGCCCTCACCGGTCTCACGCTCGCCTTTGTCGGCGTGGTTCTCGCCGTCGTCACGGGCAACGGTGTCTACGACGGCATCGGCACCGTTGCGATCGGCGTGCTGCTGGTGCTCGTCGCCCTGGTGCTCGGCATCGAGACGAAGAGCCTGCTGGTCGGCGAAGGAGCGAGCGAGGTGGACACCCGGTCGATCCTCGGCGCGATCGAGGCCGACGACGACGTCGAGCGCGTCATCCACATGAAGACGCTCTACCTCGGCCCCGAAGAACTGCTGGTCGCCGCGAAGATCGCGCTGCCGGCGAGCGCCCGGCTCGAAGACGTGGCGAACACGATCAACGCGGTCGAGGCGCGCATCAGGGCCGCCGTGCCGATCGCGCGGGTCATCTACATCGAGCCCGACGTCTACGTTCCGCCCGCCCCGCCCGCGCAGCCGACAGAGGCGATCGTCATCAAGGCCTCGGACTAGCGGCTTCGCCGGTCAGTTCGTGCCGGGCGTCTCGGTCGCGAACACGACCACATTGTCGAGGTAGTGGCCCCAGGAGTCGTCGAACACGCCTCCGCAGGTGATGAGGCGCAGCTGGGCCGTGGGCGTCGGCCCGTAGACCTCCTCGGTCGGAAAGTCGGCCTTCGCGACCTGGATCGAACGGTCGACCGCGAAGGTGCGCACCGCGCCGTCAGACATCGCGACCTCAATGGTGTCCCCCGCCTTCAACGACGAGAGTCGGTAGAAGACGGCCGGGCCGACCGACGAATCGATGTGACCGGCGATCACGGCGGGGCCGATATCGCCGGGAACGACGCCTTGGGCGTACCAGCCGGCCGAGCCGAAGTCGACGGGAGGCAGCAGCGCTCCCTCGGCGTCGCGCGACAGGCTCTCGAGCCCCGAATCGACGCCGATTCCGCCGATCACGACACGCTCGGGCACGGCGCCGGAGGTGGCGCCGGGAGCCTCCGCCCCACCGAGGTCGGGGTTCTGGTAGCTGCCGGCCGCGCCCCGGTCGCTGGCCGGGTCGGTCGCCGGGTCGGGTACGTCGGTTCCGGATGCCGCACCGGGCGATGACGGCGCAGCCGCCGCGGGGCCGCCGGCGCCCGCGCCCGCACCACCGCTGCCGGCACCGCCACCGTTTGCCTCCGCCGCGCATCCCGCCGCTCCGAGCAGCACGCCCACCAGCAGGATCGCGCCGGCCACTCGCGCGGCACCCCGCCGCCCGGCGCGCGGCTCAGGCCTCCGGGTCAGCGCCACTCACGCGTCCGTAGCGTGGTGTACGCGGCTGCGCGCCACGGCTCCGCTTCGTCGTCGGGCTGCGAACCGCCGCGCTCGGCATCGTCGGGCCCGCCGCGCTCTGCGTCACCCCACGCCGCACCGTCAGGGTCAGCGTGGCCCGCCGCGCTGCCGCGGTCGGCGTCACCCCACCCCGCACCGTCAGGGTCGGCGTGGCCCGCCGCGCTCCCGCGGTCGGCGTCACCCCACCCCGCACCGTCGCCGTCGGCGTGGTCGACCGGGCGGTCCGACGACGCGCCAACCGCGCCGCGACCGGCGACCCGCGCGAGGCGGTCGGCGACCCTCAGGTCGACGCTGGTGCTCGGGGTCGGGCGCGTGCGCCGGCGGTGGATGAACACGCCCACCCCCGCTGCGATCAGGCAGATGGCTCCGGTGACGATGTCGATGAGCATCCGCCCCGTCGGCACGCCCGAGCCGGGCTCGGGCTGGCCAGCCGCGAAGGCCGTACCCGCAACGGCACCCGTACCCACAGCGGCACCCGCAGCCGCACGGGCATCCGACCCGACGGCGGAACCGCCGGCCGTCGAGACATGCTGCGTCGCGGTCGCGCCACCACCGGTCTGGATGCCGCCGGCCGGCAGATCCCCGGCACTCGCCGAGTCGAGAACGGCCTTCAGCGCCAGCCCGCCCGATGCGTCGTCGAGCACGAACAGCGTCGACACGGAGCCCGGGTCGAGCTGCACCTGCGCCGTCGACGAGACCGTTCCGCCGGTGAGATCGAGAGTCCACGGCCCGGTGGGAACGCTCGCGTAGTCGGTCGCGCTGCCCTGGGCCACCGTGCTGGCGATCGGCAGGCCGGTCGAGGTCGCGACAGAGACCGTCGGCACGATGGTCGACGCCTGCACGACCCGCACCCGCGCCTGCCCCGTGCCCGGCGTCGACAGGTCGTCGTGGTAGATCGCTGCCTGCAGGTCGGCGTTCTTGCCGTAGGCCGCCACGGTGAGCGGCTGGCCGGCGACGACGGTCACCGACGCCTGAATGACGGGCGCGGCGAAGTCACTGCCGGTCGGCGCCATCGCGACGACGTACGTACCCGGGTCGAGCGCCATGTAGGCAGAGACGGCACCGTACCCGATGTCGGAGAGCGACGTGACGATCGATCCGCCGGAGAGCGCGGACAGCCGGATGTCGACAGCCTTCGTGTCGGGCGAGAGGTGGGCGAGCCTCAGCCAGCCCGTGCTCACCGTCGCGGGGACGGAGGGGCTCGTGACCTCGGCCGCAGAAGCGGCGGCCACTCCGAGGCTCCCGACCAACAACCCCGCGGCGGCCGCGCCGACCACCATCGCAGCGGCCAGGCGCTGCCGAGCCGTCGAACGGGTGCGGGAGAAGGGTGCCATGGTGGATCCTTTCGGTGCGGAGCGGTCAAGCGGAACGGAGCGGTCGGGCGACGAGGAGTCGAACGGTGTGGAGCGGTCGAACGGTGAGGAGCGGGGCGTGCGGGATGCCCGGTGAGCCGTCACGCGCTCACCCCCCGCCGGTCGCGGGCAGCAGTTCGACAGGTTCGCCGAACGGGAAGATTACGAGAACACCTTCGTCGGTACCCACGACACTGGCGCCCGCAAGCGGAGCGTTGAGGCCGAGAAAGTACGCCGCGATTTCTTTTCTGATCCGCTCGTCGCCGCTCGCGTCGGTGCCGTCGACACTGCTGATGAGAATCTGCCGGCGGGGTTCGCCCGTTTCGGCGTCGAGGGCGGGAAAGTCGGCGACGGCGACATCGGTCGAGGCCAGCAGTTGGCCGAGGGAGAGGATCGAGCGCACATCGACGTCGCCAGCCCGCAGTTCGGCCGCGGCCCCGACGGTGAGCGAGAGGGCCGGGTTCCGACTGAGCTCCGCGCCGGCGGATGCCCGTGCCGCGGACTGGCCGGCCGACGCCGACTCGGCGGCGGCTGCCGGGTCGACCGATGCGGAGGGAACGGGCGTCAGCACCGGCGCGGCTGCTGCGGCCGCCGGTGCCGTTCCGGCCGATGCGCCCGCTGAGGGATCAGCGGCTGTCGTCGGCTGCGCCCCCGCACCAGGCGCTGCACCCGCCGCCGCAGCCGGATCGGCGGAACCGCCCGGCGCGCCGAGCGGCGCCCCGGGCAACAGGCTGCGGTACCCGGGAGCGAGCGCGGGGGCCGCGAAGATGAAGACGCCGACGGTGGCGACCAGCAGCACGCCGGCTGCGATCTCCTGCCAGAGGGCCGTGAAGTCGGAGTCGAACGCGCTCTGCACCGCCTCCTGCACCACCCCGGCAACCAGCAGCACGGCGAGCGGCAGCCAGACCACGACAGAGGAGGAGGGCAGATCGGCACCCGGCCGGAGGGCCAGCAGAATGAAAACGAGCGACACCGCGCCGAACGGTCGAAGCTGCTTCAGTGCGAGCGCGGCCGCCGAGCAGCCCGTTCCGAGGATGAGCAGGGCCGGATCGAGATTCCACCAGCGGGCGAGTGCGGGTTCCGACGAACCGTTCCCGGCCGACACCAGGGGGAACACCACTGCCAGAACGAGCACGACTCCGATGGCGGCGAGGGCGATCATCCGGAGCCGCCTGTTGACGGGGCGCCGGAGCGCCACGATCGCCCCCGCGAGAAGAAGGGGAACGGCCAGGTTCTGCAGGGCGGGTGTCGTGTGAACGACGAGGGAGATCGGGGAGAAGAGAAAGAGGAGCAGCATCGCTGCCGCGATCGGCCGCGAGAATCGCAGGCGGCGCGCGAGCATCCAGAGCAGCACCGCCGACAGCGACGCGAAGAAGATCGCAGACGGTGCGCCCGTGAACACCGATGCGTCGTTCACCCCGACCCGTGCCTGCACGATGACCACTTCGACGCCGATACTGACGACGAGCAGCGGCACGAACCAGCAGATCGACGCGAGGTGACGGCGCGCCCAGCGACCGGCCGGCGTACCCGCTGCGCCCGCGGGCGGCGTGTCGATGACGGGGCGGCGGGGCGCGACGGTGCTCGGAGGGCCGCCGGAGGAGCCCTCGACAAGAGTCGACGAGTCCATACAAACTCACTGTCTGTGGCCGGCTTCGGTTTCCGGCCACGGGGAACCACAGCGCAGGAACGCCGTGATGCTGCTAGGAACCCCCATTCTGCGACTCAGCCACGAAAAAAGCTCGTTATCGGCAAGAAAACATTCATGGGTTCCGAAAGCGCGACTAATCCATTACCCTCGGTGCCCGGCCACGCGGCTCCCGACCGACGCGGAGGGCCGAGCTCCGCGTTCGGGCGGCGGCGTCAGGCGCGAAAGAAGTCGGTGAGAAGCGCGCCGCACGCGTCGGCATCGACGCCGGCGAACACCTCGACGCGGTGGTTCAGCCGGCGGTCGCGCAGGGCGTCGTAGACCGACCCGGCCGCGCCCGCCTTCTCATCCCATGCGCCGAACACGACGCGCTGCACGCGGGCCGCGAGAATTGCGCCCGCACACATCAGGCACGGCTCGAGCGTGACGACGAGCGTGGTGCCGGGCAACTGCCAGTCGCCCAGGGCCGACGCCGCCTGCCGCAGGGCGACGATCTCCGCGTGCGCTGTGGGGTCGCTGTGCAGCTCGCGCTCGTTGTGTCCGCGGCCGATGATGCGGCCGGCGGCATCGAGCACGATCGCACCGACCGGTACGTCGCCCCCGTCACGCGCCAGGCGTGCCTCGGCGAGGGCCTGCTGCATCCACTCGCCGTGCTGGGGGGAGGCGGGCAGAACGGGGCCGGGCACTGCACTCCTCGGGTCGGGGCTGGTCTGGGTCGGGGCTGGGCTGGGCTGGGTCGGGGCTGGGGCTGGTCGGGCTGGTCGCCAGCGCCGCACCGGCGACGACACCGCGCAGGCGCCGCGAACCGGCGCACCTGTAGATTGAGCCTATGCGAGTACACGTTGCCGACCACCCGCTCATCACGCACAAACTCACCGTGCTGCGCGACAAGACGACGCCGTCGGCGACCTTCCGCGCCCTGACCGAAGAACTCGTCACGCTGCTCGCCTACGAAGCGACCCGCGGTGTTCGGGTGAACGAGGTCACGATCGAGACGCCCGTCACGACCACCACCGGTGTGGCCCTCAGCGAGCCCCGCCCGCTCGTCGTGCCCATCCTGCGCGCCGGTCTCGGCATGCTCGAAGGCATGGTCAAGCTCGTACCGACGGCCGAAGTCGGCTTTCTCGGCATGGTTCGCAACGAAGACACGCTTGAGCCGAGCACCTACGCAGAGCGCCTGCCCGACGATCTCTCCGATCGCCAGTGCTTCGTTCTCGACCCGATGCTCGCCACGGGTGGGTCGCTCGGGGCGGCCATCGACTTCCTCTTCGACCGGGGAGCCATCGACGTGACGGCGATCTGCCTGCTCGCGGCGCCCGAGGGCGTTGCGGCACTCGAAGAGCGCACCTCCGGCCGCGAGGTCACCCTGGTGCTGGGTGCTCTGGATGAACGGCTGAACGAGAACGGCTACATCGTGCCCGGGCTGGGCGATGCGGGCGATCGCCTGTACGGCCTGGTCTAGCCCTCGTTCTCCTCCCTTTCCGTGCGTTTTCGCGCAAAAGAATTGACACGCGCGCGGATAATCGGCTTTACTCGTAACCATGTATGACAGTGCGCTCACCCCAACCTCCTTCGAGGCTCTGAGGAACGCCGGCATGATGATGCCCGGCCGTGCGTGCATGTGTTGTCGAATGTGTGCCTGACGCGAACTCCTTTTCGCTGAGGCAAGGCCCGACCCTCTTCTCCAGGGTGGCCTGACTCCCGGATCCGCTTTGAGCGATCCGTTCCCGGCTCACGCCGCATTCATCTCCCGCACCGTCGACCAGGCCGACCGGCCTTCCGGTGCTCAGCATCATCATCTGAAGGATCTCCATCGTGTCCATCGCACACCTGACCGCTCCCCGCTCGACCTCGTACACCGCTGCGCCCGCCGCCGCCACCGCTTCCGCCCCCCACATCCGCGCGGTGCCCACCGGCACGGAGGCCCGCGGGTTCGTCGTCTACGTCGGCATCGATGAGGAGAAGGCCGAAGCCGACGGCACCTCGCTCGGCTCGATCGTCTCCCAGATCAAGGCCCTCGTCGCCCAGCTCGCGCCGAGCTCCGAGACGTACGCCGCCGTTGCGCTGGCCCCGCGGGGCTCCGGCGGACGCGACGTCGATGTCGTGCGGCTCGCCCTGCAGGATCCCGCCGCCCTCGCCCAGCACCGCCAGGGCACAGATGCCGATGTGGACGCCGCCGACCGCGCCCGCGACGGCGTCGTGATCGACCTCTCCCGCAAGCGCTTGCTGCTCGACAACGAATCGGCCAACCTGACCTACAAGGAATTCGAGCTGCTGCAGTACCTGGTGCTCCGCGAGGGTCGCACCATCGAGCGGGCCGAGCTCATCTCGTCGCTCTGGGGCGCCGGTCACGACGACCTCGACGACATCCCCAACGAACGCACGATCGACGTGCACGTGCGGCGCCTCCGCGCCAAGCTCGGCGACTACGAAGACATCGTGCGCACCGTGCGCGGCGTCGGCTACCGCTTCGACCGCCACGCCGACGTCTCCGTGCGCCAGACGAGCACCCCCTCCCCCGACCTGATTTAGGCGCTGGGTGAACACTCGGGAAACTCCCCGAAATATAACGGTTGGGTAACTAGCGCTCCGTTACGCAACCGTTATATAGTTCAAGAGCGTTAGTTGTTTGCTGTGGCAGCGAAGCGCGGAATGTGATTGCAGGACACTCTTGGTGCAAGGGAAAGAGCCGGTCGTTAGCCTCTACGACCGGCTCTTGTCCGTTTAACGGCCCTCCGGCGATCGCGTGCGACGAACTAACCTGTACTCACACGAGAGGACAGGTATGACGAACGCGGATCGGGCCACAAAGGTCTCCCCCATCGCTGCGTGGGAGTCGCTGTTCCGCGCCCAGGTGGCCGTCATGCGCACGCTCTCCGACGACTTTCCCTCACAGGTGGTCACCCTCGCCGAGTACGACGTTCTCTACACCCTCTCGATCCAGCCCGAGCGCCGCATGCGCATCCGCGACCTGAACACCCGCACCCTGCTCACCCAGCCGAGCGTCTCGCGCATGGTCGACCGGCTCGTCGGCCGGGGGCTCGTCGCCAAGTCGGTCGACCCCTCCGACGGCCGCGGCACCATCGTGCACCTTACCGACGAGGGTTTCCGCCTCTACCACGAGGCCGCGAGGGCGCACGGGCGGTCGATCACCGGCCAGATGACGAAGGCGCTGAACGACGACGAACTCGCCCAACTGAAGGATCTCTGCGAGAAGCTCCGCATCGGTGTCAGTGGTGGCAGCGATGATTGCATCGTGGAAACTCCGAACGCCTGATGGCCTCCCCCAGCATCGTCTGGTTCCGCGACGACCTGAGAGTGGCCGATCATCCGGCCCTCCATGCCGCCGCCGAACGCGGCGAACCGATCGTCTGCGTCTACATCCTCGACGAGCAGACCGACTACTCCGACACTGCCGTCTTCAGCGAAGACACCCCGGGTGTGCGGCCCTACGGCGGCGCCGCGAAGTGGTGGCTGCACCACTCGCTGACAGCGCTCGCCGGGGAACTGGATGCCCGGGGTCTCACCCTCACCTTCCGTTCCGGCCCGGCGGCTGACGTGATCGCCGACCTTCAGCGCGAGACCGACGCCGGCGCCGTGTACTGGAACAGGCGCTACGGCCTCACCGAACGCGAGCTCGATGCCTCCATCAAGGCGCGCCTGAAAGACGACGGCGTCGAGGCCCGCAGCTTCCAGGCCAACCTGCTGTTCGAACCGTGGACCCTGCAGACCGGCCAGGGCCAGCCCTACAAGGTGTTCACCCCGTTCTGGCGGGCGTGCCTCGGGGCGCCGACCCCGCGGCATCCACTGCCCGCCCCCTCGGCCGGGCACGTCGACGGCCTGGCCGGCACCGGTGCGCCGTCGAGCGAGAACCTCGCCGACTGGCACTTTCTGCCGACGCGACCCGACTGGGCGGGCGGCCTCCGCGACACCTGGACCCCGGGCGAGAAGGCAGCGCACGCCGAACTCGGCGGCTTCGAGAAGGAGGGGCTCGGCGACTACCAGCGCGAGCGCGACTTTCCGGCTCAGGATGCGACCTCCCGCATGTCCCCGAGGCTCCGTCACGGCGAGATGAGCCCGTTCCAGGTCTGGCACGGGGTGCGCGACGCGTCGTCGAAGGAGGGCGCAGCATCCTTCCTCCGCGAGCTCGGCTGGCGGGAGTTCGCCTACCATCTGCTCTACCACTGGCCGAAGCTCGGCACCGAGAACATGCGACCGGCCTTCAACGCGTTCCCCTGGAACGACCCCGACCCCGAGGTGCTGGGGCGGTGGCAGCAGGGGCAGACGGGCATCCCGATCGTCGACGCCGGCATGCGCGAGCTCTGGCAGACGGGCGTGATGCACAACCGCATCCGCATGGTCACGGCGTCGTTCCTTGTGAAGAACCTGCTGCTCGACTGGCGCCTCGGCGAGGCCTGGTTCTGGGACACGCTGGTCGACGCCGATCCCGCGAGCAACACGATGAACTGGCAGTGGGTCGCCGGGTCGGGGGTGGATGCTGCGCCGTACTTCCGCGTCTTCAACCCCGAGTTGCAGGCGAAGAAGTTCGACCCGAACGGCGAGTACATCCGGCAGTACGTGCCCGAGGTGGGAACGCCCGACTACGTCGAACCGATCGTCGACCTGGGCGAGTCGCGCAAGCGCGCGCTGGCCGCCTACGACGAGATCAAGGGGCAGTAGAAGCGCTCGTGGCAGGGGCGGCGCCTTCGAGGCGCCCGCCCCGCGCGCTCACGGCGCCGGCGCCGGAATCGTGCTGTCGAGGCTGCGGTTCAGCTCCTCGGCCTGCGAGTCGAGCGCCTGCAGCTGATCGCGCAGGCTGTCGTAGTCGGCGATGTGCTTCTGGATCTGGTCGTACCGGGCCGCCAGTTCGCTCTGCCGGGCCTCGAGCGCAGCGCGCTCCCTGTCGAACGCACTCTGGGTGCCGAAGTCGCCGGCGTCTGCACGAGCGTTGAAGTCGTCGACATCGGCACCGAGAGCGTCACTGCCGGCAGAATACGACGCACTCTCCGCGTCGATCGCGTCACCCGCCGCGGTCACCTGGGCCGCGAGCGACGTCTCCTGCTCGTGGATCTGATCGAAGACCGCCTCGAACGAGGTGTTCAACGCGACCACCTTCGACCGGTCGCCGAAGTACTTCGCGTAGTGCGCCTCGAGCTCCGGGCTGAGGCTCGCGACCTCGGTTCCGAAGATGGAGTGCAGCTCGTTGTCGCGCTCGCCCGGCTCCGTCGTCGCGTAGCTCAACATGCGCGCCGCGAGGTCGGGGTCGTCTTTGACCGTCTCGTACTGCGCCTCGAGCGCACGGTCGAGATCGCTCCGGTCGGAGTCGCTGAGGCGCGCATACACCGCATGCAACATCTCGTGCGCGGCGGTCACGCCCCTGATGCCGCTCAGCCGGGCATCCGACACATTGAAGACATGGATGCTCGAACCGGTGTAACAGCCGAGCAGCACGAAATCGTCGGTCGACGAGCCGCAGACGCTCTGGAAGTCGGCCGCGCTCTCGACCGTCGGGGAGCTGGCGTAGAAGTAGAAGCGCCCCTCGTCGTTCATTCCGGAATCGTCGGCCATCTGGGTGATCGCCGGGCTCGGAACGTAGTGCCAGACCGCGACTTGGTCTTCGATGCGCTGGTGCAGAAAACCCCACGCCACAGCCCCGGTCGGCACGCCCACCAGCACCACGATGAGCACAACCAGCCCGACGCGCCTCAGGATGGTGGATGCCCGACTGCGCGGTCGCGGCCCGCCGCCGCCTGCACCCGCGCCCGCACCCGCGCCCTCGGCGCCTTCGAACTCCCCTTCGAGGGAGCTGAAGTCGAAGAGCGTCATGGGTTGTTCCTCCCGGAGTAGTAGGGCACGGGCATCCCGTTCGCTAGATTAAGTGTAGGTTGCACGGTCGAACCTTGCGAAAGGAAAGAAGAATGGGCATTTTCTCTCCCGGCTTCGTCGGGCGGCGGCGTGACGCCAACCCCCTGCTGCCTCCCGGCCAGTACGAGGTGACGAACTTCCCGGTACTCTCCGCCGGCCCCACGCCGTCGATCGCGAAGGAGGACTGGGCGTTCTCGATCCAGGCCGCCGACGGGTCGAAGAAGGCGTGGAACTGGGAGACGCTCATGCAGAACCCGGTCGACGAGTTCACCGTCGACCTGCACTGCGTGACGCGCTGGTCGCAGTTCGGCATGGGCTGGCGGGGCGTCTCGCTCGACCACCTGCTCGAGGGCGTCGACACCTCGACCCAGTTCGCGATGGCGTCGTGCTACGGCGGATACACGACGAACGTGCGCACCTCAGACCTCGTCGGAGGGCAGGCCTGGATCGCGTTCCAGTTCGACGGAAAAGACCTGGCCCCCGAGCACGGCGGGCCCGCGCGACTGCTGATTCCGCACCTCTACCTCTGGAAGAGCGCGAAGTGGGTCAACAAGATCACGCTGATGGACCACCACCAGCTCGGCTTCTGGGAGCAGTACGGCTACCACGACATCGGCGACCCGTGGAAGGAAGAACGCTATTCCTGAGTGGCAGGCGGCCCGTCTCGTCGCTGCGCACGACGAGACGGCGACCGCCCGCACGCTCGTCTTCGATGTTCCCGGCTGGCCGGGGCACCTGGCGGGGCAGCACGTCGACATCCGCGTCACGGCGCCCGACGGGTACAGTGCGTCGCGCGAGTACTCGATCGCGTCGGGTGAGGTGGCGGCGGCCGCTCCACTGCCGGGGGCTCCGGATGCCGCGGGTTCTGCGCCGGGCTCCGTGTCGGGTTCTGCGCCGGGCTCCGTGTCGGGTGACAGCTCTCCGCTCACGGGGGCCCCGCCCGGCGCCAACGTGGAGTTCTCGATCGAGGAGCTCGCCGACGGCGAAGTGTCGCCGTACCTCGTGCGTGGGCTCGAGATCGGCGACCACCTCGAGATCCGCGGGCCGGTCGGCGGATATTTCGTCTGGAAGGCTACTCAGCCGGAACCCGTGCAACTGATCGCGGGCGGGTCGGGTGTCGTGCCGTTGATGTCGATGCTGCGCACGCACGCTGCCGCCGGGCATCCGACGCCCATGAAGCTGCTGTACTCGGTGCGCGGCCCGCAGTTCGCGTTCTACACCGACGAGCTGCGGCGCATCGCCGACACGTCGATGGGCGCGGCGAGCGTCGACTACGCGTTCACGCGCTCGGCTCCCGAGGGATCCGACCGGTCGGTGGGGCGGCTCATGCGTGAGGAGCTCGAGATGCTGGCGCTGCCGGTGTCGTCATCGCCGACCATCTATCTCTGCGGGCCGAACAGCTTCGTGGAGGGCATCTCGCAGTGGCTGCTCGAGCTCGGGCACCCGGCGTCGCGCATCCTGACCGAGCGGTTCGGCGGGGCGTAGCGTCGGGGCTGGGCCGCGGTTCGCCGCGCATCGTGCCGCTTGCCGCCGTGCGTCGGGTCAGTCGGCCAGGTGCAGGGCGAAGAAGGCGTCGATGCGCTTCCACGCGTCGGCCGCCGCCTCGGGTTCGGGCCCTGCGCCGAGGATCGCCTTCATCAGCGGGCGCATCGCTCTCGGGCCGGTCGGCGCATCGTTCAGAAAGGAGTGGCCGGCGGTCGGGTACTCCTTCGTGTCGTGCGGGATGCCCTTGGCCTCGAGCGCGTCGCCGAGCTTCGCGGCGGATCCGCGCAACCACCGGTCACGGCCGCCGTAGCTGCCGACGATCGGGCAGGCGCCCTCGAACACCGTCGCCATGTCGTCGGGGAGTCGGCCATAGTTTGCCGACACCGCATCGAATCCGCGGTCTGCCGCTGCGACGAGCGCGAACCCGCCGCCCATGCAGAAGCCGAGCAGCCCGACGCGGCCCGTGCAGTCGTCGCGGCCGATGAGGTACTGCCGGGCCGCCTCGACGTCGACCCAGATGCGGCCGTGCCCGCTCGCGATCGCGGCGAAGGTGGAGCGCAGACATTTGCGCGGTCCGCCGTCGACGAACAGGTCGGGCATCAGCACGAGGAACCCGGCCGCCGCCATGCGCTCGACCTGCCGCCGCATCACGTCGGTGAGCCCGAACGCCTCGTGCACCATCACGACGGCCGGCCACGGACCCGCGCCCGCCGGCACCGCCAGCACTCCGTTCAGCCCCGGGCTCATCCCCGCCACCGCCGGCCGGCTGAGGTCGACGTCGCTGACGGTGGGCTCAACTGCACGGCGCGCGCTCATCCGCCGACTCTACCCCCGCCGCCCCGCAGCGCCGTGCCGCGCTGCGCCCCCCTCGCGCGCCGTACCTTCGCACCCTGCTCCCCGCGGCGCACCCGGGCGCAACCGAGGATGAGAGCGGCGATGGGCCCTAGGGGCACGCATCGGCGGCCACATCCTCGGTTACGGCCGGCCGGCCGACGTAGGGGCGAGTCGCACGGGCGGGAAGATCGATCGGAGCGGGGCGGGCGGGCGGGGGCGGGGGCTAGAGGGCGCGGAGCTTGTCGAGGAGGGGGGCCGCGACGGTGTCGAGGAACTCCTGCTGGCGCTGGTCGCCGACCTGAACGAGCGCGACGTCGCTGTAGCCCGCCTCGAGAAACGGCTTCACGCTCTCGGCGAGCTCGTCGAGGTCGGGGCCGCAGGCGATGCTCCCGGCGACATCCTCGGGGCGAACGAATTGGCTCGCGCCCGCGAACCCGGCCGGCGTGGGCAGGTCGGCGTTCACCGACCATCCACCGGCGAACCAGCGGAACTGGTCGTGCGCGAGGGCGATCGCCTCCTCCTTGTCGGGCCCCCAGCAGATCGGAACCTGCCCGATCGACCGCGAGGCCGGCTGGTCGCCGCCGCGGGCCTCGTTCCACCCCGTGATGAGGTCGGCCTCGGGCTCGGTCGAGATCAGGTGGTCACCGAGGGGCGCAAAACGCGCGATCGACTTCTCGCCCGACACGGCCAGCCCGATCGGCACGCCGCCGTCGGGCAGATCCCAGATGCGCGCGGAGTCGACGCGGAAGCACTCGCCCTCCCAGGTCACCAGCTCGCCGGTGTGGAGCTCCCGGATGATCTGTACCGCTTCTTCGAGCATGTTCTGCCGGGCATCCACCATCGGCCAGCCCTCCCCGACAACGTGCTCGTTCAGGTTCTCCCCCGCGCCCAGCCCGAGAATGAAGCGGCCGTCGGCGAGCAGCTGGAGGGTCGCGGCCTTCTGCGCCACGACGGCCGGGTGGTAGCGCACCGTCGGGCAGGTGACGTAGGTGGCGAGTTCGACGCGCGAGGTCGCCTGGGCGACGGCGCCGAGCATGGTCCAGGCGTAGGAGGCATGGCCCTGCGAGGTGAGCCACGGCGAGTAGTGGTCGCTCGAGACTTCGAAGTCGAAGCCGACATTCTCGGCGTCGACGGCGTACTTCACCAGTTCTTTCGGGCCGCTCTGCTCGGTCATCAGCGTGTATCCCCAGCGGGTCATGGCTCCTCCAACGTGTCGTTCGTGGGTTCGGTTCGTCGTTCTCGCACCCACGTTTCGCCACGCCGCGAGCCGTGTCAAGCCGCCCGTGCGCGCGCCATCCCGCGCAGTAGAATCCGGGTCTCGTGCCGCTCTTTCGCGAGACCGTCGCGTGCGGGCGAGACGGTCTGCTGCAACGATCGGTCTCGCCCGCAACTGACCGTCTCGCGACCATCGCCGGTGGCTCGCCGGGGTGGGTGGGTGCGCGGCCGGGCCGACTTCAGAAGAGAACGGCGCCGTTCGATTCGAGGGCGATGGATGATCGGAGCACCGCCGCACCGACAGCCAGGGTTCCGCTCGACAGCGGCTCGCACCGCACCCCGCCGCGGCCGCGCAGTGCCTGATGCGCCCCGGGCGCCAGCATCACGTCCATCCAGGCACACGGATTCGCCGGCCGGTGCCCCTGGAACTCCACCGCGCCCTGACCGGTGTCGAGGCTGAACCGCGCCTTCTTCAGCAGGTCGATGTCGACTCCGCGCAGCAGGATGTTGCGTCTCGTGGCGTACGGATCGAGCGGTGTGGCCAGCCCGAGCGCCCGCTCCACGTGCTCGACGGATTCGACGGCCATCACGGTCACGGACGCACTGCGATGTGCAGCGTGCCCGAAGTGCCGGTCGCCCCGGATCCCGAGATGCGCCCGCACCTCCACACTCCGCCGCGCCTCCTCGGGTGCGCCGCTCGGCAGCGCCCGCGGCCCGTCGCCCGGCCGCCCCTCGTACCGGTGGAGCGGCGAGGCGAGCAGGTGCACCACCTGCACCTCGTAGCGGTACGGCAACACTGCGTCGCCGCCCGCCCCCGCCGTCTCGCTCACCTCTTCAGCCTAAGCCGAGGGACCCGAGCGGCGGCCCTGCGAACGTCGAGGCGGTCTACTCGACCGGATCCACGGCGTCTACGTCTGTGGCTCCGGCCGCCCGCTTCCGTCGTCGAGCGGCACGCGCGCCGACGAGGATCGAACCACCGACCAACGCCAGCACCAAGGCAGCGATGCCCGCCACGATGATCGGCGCCTGGCTCATCCCCGTCGAAGCCAGCCTCCCACTGCCGCCCGTGCCACCCTGCCCGCTGGCCACGCCCGTACCCGGCCCGGTCGGCGGAGCGGGCGTCGCCGAAGTGGTCGTATTCGAAGGGGTCGACGTGGGC
Organism: Subtercola sp. Z020; assembly: GCF_002931235.1. Classification (GTDB taxonomy): domain Bacteria; phylum Actinomycetota; class Actinomycetes; order Actinomycetales; family Microbacteriaceae; genus Subtercola. The sequence continues at coordinate 31,475 of NZ_PSTT01000079.1, forward strand.
TCCGCGGTCGCCGTGGCGGATGGTGTCGGCGCGACAGCGCTGTACGCCCGGAGGTAGGTCTGCGACCGATCACTGCTCCCGGGAACTGCCGACAGCCCGGGCGCGACGGAGGTGAACGCGACGTAGCCCCCATCGCCCGACAGCGCGACCTCGAGAGATCTCAGGGAACCACCGGCGGTGGCGTCTCCTGATTGGACACTCATGGCGCGCGTCGTGCTGGTGCCGACCTGATGCACGTACACCTGCGTCACTCCGAACGTGGAGATGTCGGTGAGGTCGGTGGCCATCGACAAGAACGCCACTCTGCTTCCGTCTGCGGAGATCGATGGATCGACCGATGTATCGTCTGCGCCGCTGGTGCCGTCGCGTGCGACGCTCTGCAACACGTTCTTCATCGTGGCTCGATCGAAGAGGAACACCTGTCCGTTCCCGCCCGTTGCGGCAGCGCTGAGGTTCGTCGCTCCGGATTCGTAGGCGACCCGGGAGCCGTCGAAGGAGAGCGATGGCCGACCTGATCCGCCGTCTCCGGCTAGAGATGCATCCGCCTGATCGATGCTGATCAGACTCGTCGTGTCAGTGGCGAGAACCCGCACATAGACCTGGCTGAGGCCGCCGCTGGGAACGGCCATGAGATCGGTCGCCTGAGAGGCGAACGCGACCGATCTCCCGTCACCCGAGATCGACGGGTCGACCGCCTGATCATTCGGCAGGCCGTTGGTCGTCGCGTTCCGCGCGCTGACCAACCGGGTCATCGGACTCGCTGTGGTCTTCGAGACGTAGACCTGCGTCGTCGTGGGCAGGAGCCCCGTCACGAGGTCGTCGGCGAAGGACTGGTAGGCGACGAGCGAACCGTCGGCGGAGATCGACGAGTTCCAGGAGCGCCTGTCACCGGCGCTCAGCAGACCGGGCGTCATGCTGAGGAGGCGTGTCGACGAGGTGACGGTGTCCACGACATACACCTGGCTCACCCCGACGCCGAGAGGGACAGGCAGGGCAAGGTTGCGCGACGTCGAGGTGAAGGAGATGTACCTCCCATCTGCCGAGATGGCGGGCTCACTCGAGTCGCTATCTCCCGAATCGTTTCCACTCATCGCCAGGCTGACGAGGCTCGTCACCCCGGTCACCATGTCGCGCTTGTAGATCTGGAAGTGCCCGTGCGGGTCGATCGAGGTGAGGTTCGTCGACGGCGAGCTGAAGGCGACGAATCTGCCATCAGCTGAAACGACAGTATTGAGCGCTCCGGCTCCGGCGAAAGACGGAGGTGTCGACAGGTCCACGCTCGTCATCACGGTTTCGCCGGCGGCGGGCAGCGCCGCCTCAGCCGTCGCCGCGAGGACCGTTCCGCCGAGACCGAGCACCGCCAGGGCCACGGTGGCGGTGAGAAGTCGGGATCGATGTGTGGGGGGCGCAGAGACATGCAGGTGAGCATAGCTCATTAAATAGCCAGGCCACCGGACCAAACGGCAGGCCGCGCGGGTACGAATAGAGGGCCAGTGCAGGCGCGAGCCCGCACGAGCCCTTCAGCGAAGCTGGTTAGAATACTGGTGACAGACAGGGGTGCGACAGTTGGGCGGTTCGTTCTGAAGATCATGAGCTACAACCTGCGGAGGCACGCGGCGGTCGCCGAGTTGCAGGAGCTGGTTGAGCGGTACCCCGTCGACGCGCTGTGCCTGCAGGAGGGCGATGGCACTCGAATGCCCGCCCAGGTGGGCGAGCTGCAGCTTGCTGCCGCCACCTACAAGAGCGAGCTCGGCCTGGCCATCTACTACCACCCCGACCGCTTCACGGCGCTCGACTCGCACGCGTTCACGCTGCGCAAGGCCATGCACGACCGCGTGCTGCTGCCCGGCATCGAACGCCTGCTGACCTCGCGGCTGGTCGACCTGCAGTCCGGGCAGGATGTGCAGCTCGCCTCGTTCCACGCCTCGCCGCTCTCGGCGACGAACCTGCTGCGCCGCCAGCAGATCGCCCAGGCGCACGTGCACCTCACCGAGCTGACGGGCGACATCCCGACGGTCATGACCGGCGACTTCAACTACCCGCTGCTGCGGGGCCGTCTCATCAAGCAGGTCGAGAAGGCCGGCTACTCGCTCTCGCTCAGCGACGGCCCGACCTACTACTACTCGAAGTCGGTGGCGTACCACTTCGACTTCGCGACCTCGAAGGGGATGGATGTGCAGCTCGTCGAGACCCTCCCGAAGGGCCTCAGCGACCACCGCCCCATTCTGATCACCGCCGAGATTCTGAAGCGCCAGAACCTGCAGCAGCCGGAGGGCTCGCAGGATGCGGATCTCGACCCGCAGGATCCGGTCTACGGCGGCGTCGAGTAGCGGGAAGCGACCAGAAGCTCAACCGACCGACGAACCACGAGAGCATCGCACAAAAAAAGGGGCCCGATCGGGCCCCTTTTTTTCAGTCGCGTGCGAGGATTTTGCCCGGGTTCAGGTTCTTGCCCGGGTCGACCGCCGTGAACATCCCCTGCACCAGGTCTGCACCCGCGACGGAGATGTCCTGCTCCGTCCACTGCGAGTGCTCCACCCCGACGCTGTGGTGGTGCGAGAGGGTTCCGCCCGAGTCGATGAACGCCTGCTGGATGGCCGACTTCACGATGTCGTACTGCGCGATCGGGTCGACCCCGTCGTGCGTGAACGCGAACGTGAAGTAGAGGCACGCGCCCGAGTGCATCGAGTGCGAGAGGTGGCACATGATCCAGCCGCTCTCGCCGAGCGATGCGTAGGCCTTGTTGGCTGCCGCGAAGACGTTGTCGTAGAGCGGCTTGAGGCGTGACCACGGCGCGGAGGTCTCCGACACGTCGGCCGCTGCGCCCCGGTCGAGCAGGAAGTCGCGGAGGTACGGAGTGTCGAACTTCTTCTGGTCGTAGAGCACGCCCGGGCCCTTGCCGAGGGTGATCGCTCCATGCTTCTTCAGGATGCTGCCGACCAGGCTCTTCTGGTGCGCGACATTCGCTGCCGTGCCCTCGTAGCCGATGAACGACAGGCACACCTCGTCGAGGTTCCAGCCGCGCTTCTGCAGGAAGGCGAACAACGCCTTCTGCACCTGGCCGCTGATGCCGTGCGAGGCCTTCGACGTCGAGAACGAGAAGGCCGTCTCACGGGCGTCGGAGACGCGGGTGATCGACGGCGCAGCGTCACTCTTCTCGATGTCGTGCATCGCGGCGAGCCCCGAGTCCCAGTCGCGGAACAGGTAGCCGATGATCTCGCGCTTCTCGGGCAGGCGGTGCACCTGCACGGTGGCCTCGGTAATGACGCCCAGCCGGCCCTCGCTGCCGAGGATGGCCTCCCGCACGCTCGGCCCGGTGGCCGACGAGGGAATCGGGCGCACGACGAGCAGCTTGCCCGGCTGAACGACCCGCAGCCCCTTGGTGATCTCGGCGATGTCGCCGAACTTGTCGCTCTGCATGCCCGAGGAGCGCGTCGCGATCCAGCCGCCGAGCGTGGAGTGGGTGAAGCTGTCGGGCTGGTGCCCCATGGTCCAGCCGCGGGCCTGCAGCTGCTCCTCCATGTCGGGCCCGAGCACACCCGCCTGGATCACGGCGAGACCGGAGTACTCGTCGATCTCGAGCACCCGCGACATCCGCCCCATGTCGAGGGAGATGACGGTGCGGGTCTCGGTCGGGCGCGGCTCGAGCGAGCCCACGATGTTGCTGCCGCCACCGAACGGGATGATCACGGCATCCGACGCCACGGCCAGGTCGACGATGCGCTGCACGGCGCTCTCATCGGCCGGGTAGACGACCACATCGGGCACGCGGGGGAACTCGCTGGCGCGAACGCGGATCAGGTCCCGGATGCTCTTGCCGTACGTGTGCACGACGCGCTCTTCATCGTCGACCGTCGAGTACTCCGGGCCGACGATCGTCGTCAGAGCCTCGAGCAGGTCGGCGGGCGCCTGGGAGCCGGGGATGTCGAGCTCGGAGAAGTCGACCGGCGGAACCGGCTCACGCCACACATCGATTCCGACGGCATTCACGACGAAAGGCGCGAACCCGGGCTTGTCTTCGTGGTGGAATCCCACACCCTCGACGCCCCAGCCCCACCATTTCATGTGCTTGACGTCGGTCATGCGGCTCCTTCTCGAGGCTGTTCATCGGAGGCGTCGGGCGTCGAAGCGCCGGCGGCGGAGCCGATGGTGGGGTGGTTGTGGACGTTGGCGCCGGTGTCGGCGAGGTAGAGGGCGAGCTCAGAGGCGTGCATCTCGCGCACGACCCGCTCGATGCGAGCGTTGAACTCGGGCACGCTCTCGCCGTCGGCGGCGATGAGCGGCTCGCCGAACCGCACGCGCACCGGCGGCCGGCCGGGCACGGGCCAGTTGCGGCCGCGCGGCATGGCCTGCGTCGCGCCGACGAGGGCCATCGGGATGCACGGGATGCCGGCCTTCATGCAGAGCGCAGCCGCGCCGCCCTTGAACGGGGCGATGGTGCCGTCTTTCGACCGGGTGCCCTCGGGGAAGACGAGCAGCGGAACGCCGGCCTTCAGCAGCTTTCCGGTGAAGCCGGTGGACTTGGCGTTCGCGCTGCGGTCGACGGGGAACGCGTTGAAGAAGAGGGCCGTGAGACCCTTTCGCCACCACACGTCGAAGAAGTAGTCGGCCGCGGCGGCCGCGGCGAGGTAGCGGGAGAGGCGGGAGGGCATCGACCCGAGGATCAGCGGCGCATCCAGATGGCTGGAATGGTTGGCCACCACGATGTAGGGGCCCTTCACGTCTTTGAGAAGGGAGCGGCCGGTGATCTCGACCCGCACCATCGACCAGATCACGGGCTTCAGCATGAGGCGCTGGGCGACGAACCGCGCGCCGGCCTGGGCCCTCGATGTGTACCTGTTGCCGAATTCCACCTGCCCAGCGTACTCACTCTGCCTGAGTAACCGAAACGCGCCAGACGATACGCTAATCGTTGCGGCTGGAGGAGATCCTGCCGGAGGCCCAGCGGATGCCGCTGCGCGGCGCGTGCTTGATCACGAACATCAGGAACTTGAACCGGCGTGAAGGGACGGACATGACCTTTCCCTTCGCAACGTCTGCCAGGCAGGCCGCGACGAGCTCGTCGACATCGACCCAGAGAAAGCCGGGGATGGACGACTCGCGGATGCCCGCCCGCGAGTGGAACTCCGTCTTCACCCAGCCGGGGCAGAGGGTCGTGACCTGCACGCCCGAGCCCGCGAGCTCGACGGCGAGGCCCTGGCTGTACGAGGCGACCCACGCCTTGACGGCGGAGTAGCTGCCCATTGTGATGAACCCGGCCACGCTCGAGACGTTGACGATCGTTCCGCTGCCCCGCGCCCGCATCGTGCGGCCGGCAGCGGCACCGAGCATCAGCACGGCGCGCACCATCACGTCGAGCGCCTTCTCATGGGGTGTGGTGTCGGCGGCGAGCAGGGAGGTGTGCACACCGAAGCCGGCGTTGTTCACCAGCGTGTCGATCGGCGCCGAGGTGTCTTCGAGGCGCGCCGCGACCCGCAGCACGTCGTCGCGGTCGGAGAGGTCGGCCGAGATCGTCTCGACCGCGATGCCGTATTCTTTCCGCAGCGATTCTGCCGTCTCGCCGAGTCGCGTCGCGTCGCGCGCGACGATGACGAGATCGTCGCCCCGGTTCGCCAGTGCGCGGGCGAACGCAGCACCGATTCCCGAGGTGCCGCCTGTGACCATTGCCGTAACCATGGCAATCACGATACGTGATGGCGACGAACCACTGTCGCACGGCCAAAAGATTTCTCACCTTTGCAGCACACCCGAAAGGCCACAGTGACCGACGACTTCGACATCCGCGCGTACACCCGCACCGCAGCCGGCAGCCACGAGGCGAGCCTGCCGCTCGCGGCCTTCGCCGAGCATCCACTCGCCCCAGAGACGCTGCGCGCACTCGGCTACCTGCGCGACCTCGAGGACTTCACCATGCACCACATGCGCGACGTTCTGGTGACCCCGAGCCACAAGGATGCCCGGCTGACGGCCTTTCTGGCGACCTGGGCCTTCGAGAAGTACTGGATCGCCGACGCCTTCGACCGCATCATCGCGGCGCACCCCGACTTCACCCCCGTGGCCAACCGCGCCCGTTCGGGAGTGGTGCGGTTCGCGCGGGAGGCCGTCGACCGGGTCTCGCCCATCGTCACGGCCGTGCGGGCCAACCTCATCGGCGAGGACATCATCGCCGGGCATGTGACCCGCGGCTACATCGACGAGCTGGTCAGCCGCGTGTCGTATTCTCGGGTGCTGGAGAACGACCCGAACGAGGCCCTCGGCGAGGTGCTGACGGGCTTCCAGGTGCTCCGCGACCGGCACCTGCAGTTCTTCGAAGGCGAAACCGTTCGAAGACTGGAAGAATCGGTCTCGGCTCGCAGGCTCACCCGGTCGTCGCTTCGACGTTCGTGGGTACCGACGGGCACACACGAACAACCGATCCAGGAGACCCGATTCATGATGAAGTACCTGTTCAGTGATGCCCGCGGGCGCGCTGGAGTCTCCGGGATCGATGGCACCGTCGACCGACTGCCGGGCCTCGGCGGCCTCGGCCTGCTCGCCAGGGCGGCCAGGCGGTACGGCGTGAAGGCGACCGCGTGAGCACGTTCTCGCCCCTCGAGGGCCAGCACATCATGCTCACCGGGGCGACCGGATTCGTCGGGCAGGCCATTCTCGAGAAGCTGCTGGCCGACTACCCGACGACCCGGATGACGCTGCTGATCAGGCCGAAGGGTTCGCTCACCGGCGAGGCCCGGCTGAAGAGCCTGCTGCGGAAGCCCGTCTTCTCGAAGTGGCGGGAGCGGGTGGGCCAAGACGAGGTCGACCGCGCGATGGCCGAGCGCATCACGGTGATCGAGTCGAGCATGGGATCGGTCGCGGGCCTCCCCGCCGACCTCGACGTGCTGATCCACAGCGCGTCGACCGTGTCGTTCGACCCGCCGATCGACGAGGCGTTCAAGACGAACGTCGGCGGCGCCGTCGGGCTGTACGAAGCGCTGCTCGCCACCGGCAGCGACCCGCACGTCGTGCACGTGTCGACGGCCTACGTCGGCGGCATCAACAAGGGCACCGCCGTCGAGGCGAGCCTGAAGCACTCCATCCAGTGGCGCGACGAGATGGCCGCCGCGCTGGCCGCCCGCACCACGGTGGAGGCATCGTCGCGGAGACCGGAGGTGCTGCGCAAGCTCATCGCCGACGCGAAGATCGACAACGGCAAGGTCGGGCCGCACGCTGTCGCGCTGGCCGCCGAGGCCGGCCGCGTCGAATGGGTCACGAAGCGCCTCGTCGACTACGGTCGCACCCGTGCGCAGAGCGTCGGCTGGGCCGACGTCTACGCCTTCACGAAGTCGATGAGCGAGCGTGTCGCCGAAGAGCTCTGGGCCGGCAACGGGCACCGCCTCTCGGTCGTGCGCCCCGCGATCATCGAGAGCGCGCTGCGGCACCCGTTCCCGGGCTGGATCGACGGCTTCAAGGTGGCCGATCCGCTGATCATCGCGTACGGCCGTGGCCTCGTTCCCGAGTTCCCCGGCCTGCCCGACAGCATCCTCGACATCATCCCCGTCGACATCGTGGTGAACGCGACGCTCGCGGTGGCGGCGAACCCGCCGGCGGTCGACGACCCGAAGTACTACCACCTCTCCTCCGGTGGGCGGAATCCGCTCACGTTCCGGGAGATCTACGAGAACGTGCTGAAGTACTTTCGCGCGAACCCGATCCCCGACGACCAGCGCGGGCACATCCGCACCCCCTACTGGGACTTCCCCGGCGCCCGCGCCATCGCCCGCAGCCTCCGCACCGGCGAGCGCGCGAACCGGCTGCTGCAGCGCACGCTGCTGCGGCTGCCCTCCACGAAGACCACCCGCACCTTCATGCGACAGGCCTCTGCGCGGCAGACCGACCTCGACCTGCTGCGCGCCTACAGCGACCTCTACCAGAACTACACGCAGGCCGAGATCATCTACGACGACTCGCGCACGGCGGCCCTGAACGAGACCCTGCCGGCCGGAGCGCACGAGACGTTCGGCTTCGATGCGACGGAGATCGACTGGGACCACTACCTGCAGGAGGTGCACTTCCCGGCGGTCACCACGCTCATGCGCACCTTCAGCTCGCGGCCCCGCGCGAAGGCGCAGGTCGAGAAGCCGCTGCCGCACAATCCGGAGGCCGCCGCCTTCTTCGACCTCGAAGGCACGGTACTCGCGTCGAACATCATCGAGCAGTACCTCTGGGTGCGCCTCGCGAGCCTCGACAGGTCGAAGTGGCCGCAGGAGCTCGCGAACCTCTTCGGTTCGCTCCCCCGCTACATCGCGGCCGACCGGCGCGACCGCGGCGAGTTCATCCGCACCTTCTACCGCCGGTACGAAGGCGTCGACGAACAGGCGCTGAAGGGCCTCATCCACGACACCGTCGGCGACGTGCTGTTGCAGCGCATCCGCCCCGAGGCCGTGCGCCAGATCCGCAAGCACCGCGAAGCGGGGCACCGCACCATCCTGGTCACGGGCGCGATCGACGTGCTCGTCGAGCCCTTCGTGACGCTCTTCGACGAGGTCGTGTCGAGCCACATGCACTCCAAAGACGGCATCTGGACGGGCCATCTCTCGAAGCCGCCGCTGGTCGACGAGGCGCGGGCGGCCTGGCTCCGGCTCTACGGCGCACGCGAGGGCATCGACCTCGCGAAGTCGTACGCCTACGGCGACAGCATCGCCGACCGCTCCTGGCTCGAGCTCGTGGGCAACCCGCAGGCCGTAAACCCCGACGCCGCTCTCTTTCAGCACGCCACCCAGAAGCACTGGCGCATCCACCAGTGGAGCGACCACAACCACAGCCGCATCGACACGATCAGCGAACTGCTGCGCGGCGACATCGTGACCGATTCCACCCCGAGCCCGAAAGACATCACTCATGAGTAGACCCGGCTTCGTTCTGAGCGTCGATGCGCAGACCCCGCCCCTCGTCGTGTTCCAGGGCGAGAAGGTGCTGCTCGAGCGGCTCCCGATCGACGCGAGCGTGCTCTACCCACCCGAGGCACTGCCGGGCATCCATTCGCTCGATGCAGCCATCGACGACGCACTCGACACCCCCGTCGACAGCGACCCTCTCAGCGCACTGCTGAAGCGCGGGTCGCGGGTCACGATCGTGTTCGAAGACCTCACGCAGCCCGTCACCAGTCGTACGGCTCCGGATGTTCGGCAGCGCGTCATCGAGCACGTACTCGAACGCGCGGCAGCGGCCGGGGTCGACGACGTCGAGCTCATCGCCGCCACCGGACTGCGCCGGCGACTCACCGCACAGGATCTGCAGCGCGTGCTCGGCGAGCGCATCTACGCCTCGTTCGGCCCCGACCACGTCAGGAGCCACGACGCCGAGTCGGACTCCCTCGTCACGGTCGGCGAGTTGCCAGACACGACCCCGATCGAGGTGAACGGGCGGGTCGCGTCGAGCGACCTCGTGATCTCTGTGCGGCTCGCGACGGCCGTCGGCAACGAGGGGGCGGCAGCGGTCGCGACGAAGCTGATCGGCGCGAAGACGGCCCGGGCCCGTGGGGCGTTCGCGAACCGGGGCGCCGGCGCAGCCGCCGACACGAACGGCGCCGACGCCTTCGACGGCCTGGTCGACACCATCGGCGACAAGGCGCAGGTCTTCACCATCGACGTGACCCTCACGCCCGAACCCACCGGCCCCGCCTCGGCGTTCCTCAGCAAGCGCGAGCGGGAGTGGAGCCTCACCGACCGCGCCCTCTCCGCCGGGCTGCAGGCCGCCACGCGCATCCTGCCGTCGCGCGCCCGCGTGGGCCTCGCCCAGGTCTCGGGCGTCGGCTACGGCGTCACCTCTGTGGTCGCCGGCAAGCCGAGCTCCGTGCATCCGCTCACCGAGAGTTTTCTCACCCAGCAGCAGGTCGGCCAGTTCGACAGCCCGGCCGATGTGGCCCTGTTCGGCATCCCGAACCCCGGTTCGATCGGATCGAGCCTCAACCCGGTCACGGCCGCGGCGCTCGGTCTCGGCCAGATCTTCAACGGGTCGACCGCGGAACCTGTCGTTCGGGCGGGCGGAACCGCGATCTTCTACCACCCGCTCACACCGTGGTTCCACCCGCTGCACGACCCCGCGTACATCGACTTCTTCGCCGAGGTGCTCACGAAGACCACAGACCCGGCCGTGATCTCGGCGGAGTACGAGGAGAAGTTCGCGGCCGACCCCTGGTACCGCCACGTGTACCAGACGAGCTTCGCGAACCACGCGCTGCACCCCTTCCACGCCTGGTACTCGGCGGCTCCCGCCATCGACCATCTCGGCGAGGTCATCTTCGTGGGCGGCGACCACGAAGCGACCAGGCGGCTCGGCTTCAAGTCGGCGACCACCCTCGCCGACGCTCTCGAGATGGCCTCGGACTCGGTCGGGCTCACCCCGTCGATCACCTACGTACACGGTGCGCCGGTGAGCGTCCCAGAGGTCAGCTGATGTCCCGCCTCGCGGTGCGCCTCTCTGTCACGGCCCAGTCGTACGGTCTCGAGCACGTCGCCGAGACGAAGGGCCCGTACATCTTCGTCTCGAACCACCCCAGCGAGCTCGACGAGGCACTGGTGCGGGATGCCCTGCGGCACCTGAGCCCGCGACTGGTGACGGTCGCGGTGGAGCCCCGCCGCGGCATCCGGGGCCTCGTCGACCAGGCGCTGAGCCTGCGCTCGGCGTCGCGACTGGCGGTGCTGCTCGCGAGTGGAACCAGTGTGCTGCTCTTCGCCGAGAAGACCCGCACCGACGACGGATCGCTCGCGCAGCTCGATCTCGGGGCCGCTCTGCTCGGCATCCGCACCGGCGCGCCCCTCGTGCCGGTCTCGATCGTCGGGAGCTACCGCGCGCTGCCACCGTGGCGAACGACCGTCGAACCCGGCAGGCCCCGCGTTCAGGTGCTGTTCGGCCGACCAATCCGCGCGGGGGTCGGCGACGAACCCTCCGCAGTGACCGACGAGCTCGCCGCGGCGATCTCCACCGGGCTGGCCGAGGAGTCTCGCGGCTGGTACGGCGCGAGGCGGTCGCAGGCCGACGGAGCGCATGCTCCCGAAACCGCTGCCGGAGGCGAGGCCGGCTGGCGGAAGATCTGGAAGGCGACAGCAACGCCGACCAGCCCCAGCAGGCGCAGGGTGTGGCAGTGAACGCCTGTGCAATTTACCTGCTGAGGCAGTAAATTCCACATTCACCCAGCACAATGGTTACACCCGACAGTCAGAACTTGGCATTTCAGAAACAGGAGGATGAGGCACGGCTCTCCCGCGAGCCGGTCTCAAGCGCCCATGGCCTTCGATATCGACAACTACACGAAGACGTCGAAGAACGTCGCCTGGGAAGACCTCGATTTCGAGACGTTCCGCAGCAACCCGCTGCCTCCTGACACGCTGCGTGTCATCCGCTACATGGCGGATGTCGAGTACCACACGGTCTGCTACATGCGCGACATGCTCGTGACGCCGTCGCACCGCGACAAAGACGTGACCGGCTTCATGACGATGTGGAACCGCGAAGAGTTCTGGCACGGCGAGGCGCTGGCCGATGTGCTGCGCATGCACGACATCGAGCTCGAGTTCGACGAGCTGAAGTCGAAGCGCCTGAAGCTCGGCTGGAAAGACCGGCTCGACCCGGTGAAGCAGTCGGTTCTCTCGAACCTGGTCGGCAAGGACTTCATCGCCGTGCACATGATTTGGGGTGCCGCGAACGAGTGGTCTGCCGTCGCCGCGTACAAGCGCCTCGCTGAGATCGAGGGTCACCCGGTGCTCGCCGAACTGCTGAAGCGCATCGCGATGCAGGAGGCCAGGCACGTCGCCTTCTACGCAACGCAGGCGCGCGAACGCCTCGGCAAGAGCGTCATCGCTCAGAAGTTCGCCCGCTTCGCCCTCGGCAAGTTCTGGGGCCCGGTCGGCTCGACGATCATGGACCAGACCGAGGTCAAGCACGTGATGGGTCACATCTTCGGCGGCATCGACGGGCGCAAGGCCATCAACGCCATCGACGCGCACATCGCGAAGATGCCCGGTCTCTCCGGCCTGACGATCGTCGCCGACTCGCTCGACGGTCACGGCATCGCGGCGGTCTGAGCCGTGAGCGCGGCGGCGCGGTGAGCGGGGTCGGGGGCGCCGCGGGGGCTGGTGGCGAGGGTGCTGAGGGTGGCGCTGCTGGCGGCGGCGCTGCTGACGACGGGTCTTCCGGCTCGGCCGACCTGCCACGGGCCGCGATCGTCTACAACCCGACCAAGGTCAACATCCGGCGCCTGCGCGGCATGGTGGCCGCGATGGAGGCCGAGAAGGCGTGGGGCCCCTCGCTCTGGGCCGCGACCACCGTCGACGATCCCGGTGAGGGGCAGGCGCGGCGTCTGCTCGCCGCCTCCCCCGCGGTCATCATCGCGGCGGGCGGCGACGGCACCGTGAGCGCGGTCGCCCAGGCGCTGCTGAGCCAGCCCGTGCCGCTCGGCATCCTGCCCTCTGGCACCACCAATCTCTTCGCGCGGGCACTCGGGCTTCCTCTGGGCGTGATCGGCCTGCCGTTCGTCAACGCGCGCCGGGCCCTTCGGGCCGCCTTCAGCGACGTCGTTCGCACCGTCGATGTCGGCCGAGTGGATGCCCTGCTCGAGAACGGCGCGACCCTCAGCCGCGCGTTCACCGTCATGGCCGGCATGGGTGTGGACGCCCAGATGGTGGTGAACACCTCGTCGAAGGGCAAGGAGACGCTCGGCTGGACCGGGTACGTCGGGGCGATCCTCGAATCCCTGGTGCGCAACCGGCGCTTCGACCTGGCGTTCAGCCTCGACGGTGTCGCGCTGCCCGAGACGCCGGCTCACACGATCGTGCTCGGCAATGCGGGCGTGCTGCCGGCGGGCATCCGGATGATCCCCGGCGCCTCGATCGACGACGGCGAGCTCGACGTGGTGGTGCTCCGCCCCCTCGGTGCGGGCGAGTGGGTGCGGGCGATGCAGTGGTTCTGGCGCACCAACACGGCGTACCTGCCGCGGAGGCCGGCGACACGCGCTGCGGCCGACGGCTCGGCCCCTGTGGTCAACGCGGCGGTCTGGCACGCACGAGGTGGTGCTGTGACGCTGACCGTCGGTGTGCCGCAGGACTTCGAGATCGACGGCGAGTACCTCGGCCGCGTGGTGTCGGCGTCGGCCTGGATCGAGGCGGGCGCGCTGCGCGTGCGCGGGTCGGCCGTGCCGCCCGCAGGCGCTGCCGCGCCCGCCGCGCTGTCTGCCGCCGATGCTGCTGCCTCCGCTGACGCTGACGCATCCAGCGCCGACGCCGACGCCGCGAACGCTTGACGGGAAGAGGGGCGGGGCGCAAGGCCTCGGCGGATGTCGGAGGGGGCAGGTAGCGTCGGAGACATGAATTCGACAGACATCAAGTGGAACGACGAAGCCCGCGCCAAGGTTCTGACCGACGCCGACAACGTGCTGCGCGAGGCGGTGCTCGACCTGAACGGCTCCATGCAGGGGTCGAGCTCCGACGAGATCTACGCGGCACTCAACGACCGCCTCAAAGACCGGTTCATCGACTACGAGCCCGGCCCCGACGTGCGCAAGTACGCTGACGCCATCGCCTCCGGCGAGATCGACGCCTGACCCCGCCGCCTGACAGGTGAGCACCACAACCAACACCGCGCCCGACCGCGTCACCAAGGCGGGCGGGCCCAAGCGCGGCGCCGCGAATGCGCGTCCCGCGAAGACCGGCGCCCCGGGCATCCCGCTCTCCACCCTCGACGAGGAGATCCGCCGCACGGCGCGGGAATCCTTCGGGTGGAAGAAGCTCCGCCCGGGGCTCGAAGACGCAATGACGGCGCTGCTCGAAGGCCGCGACGTTCTCGCGATCATGCCCACGGGGTACGGCAAGTCGTCGATCTACGAGGTCACCGGCACGATGTTCGGCGGCGTCACGATCGTCGTCTCGCCGCTCATCGCGCTGCAGGAAGACCAGGTGCGCACGCTGGAGGAGGCTCCGGATGCGCCTCGCGCCGTAGCGATCAACTCCTCACGCGGTGCCGCCGCCAACCGTGCGGCCTGGTCGGCGCTCGAGCGGCGCGAGGCGCGGTTCGTGTTCCTCTCGCCCGAGCAGCTGGCGAAGTCCGCGGTGCGCCGCCGGCTCCAGGCGCTGCCGATCGACCTGTTCGTGGTCGACGAGGCGCACTGCGTGTCGTCGTGGGGCCACGACTTCCGCCCCGACTACCTGCAGCTCGGCGAAGCGATCGAGAGCCTCGGGCATCCCCCCGTGCTCGCCATGACCGCGACGGGGGCGGCGCCGGTGCGCGACGAGATCGCGCAGAAGCTGGGGCTCGCGAGCCCCTTGCTCATCGCGCGCGGCTTCGACCGGCCGAACCTCCGCTACGAGGTGCGTCGGCATGAGAGCGATGCCGACAAGCGCCGCGAGGTCGTGCGGCACGTCGAGTCGCTCGACCGGCCGGGGCTCGTCTACGTCGCGACGAGGAAGGACACCGAGAAGTACGCCGCCGAGCTGGAGCAGCGGGGCATCCGATCGGCCGGCTACAACGGCGGCATGAGCGCGAAGGCGCGCGACGAGGTGTACGAGAAGTTCATGGCCGACGAGGTCGACATCGTCGTGGCGACCAGCGCCTTCGGTATGGGCATCGACAAGCCGAACGTGCGGTTCGTGGTGCACGCGGCGGTCACCGATTCGATGGACAGCTACTACCAGGAGGTCGGCCGGGCCGGCCGCGACGGTGACGCTGCGGCCGTCACGCTGCACTACCGGCCGGAGGACTTCGCGCTGACGAGCTTCTTCGGCGGGGGCGAGCCCGATCGCGACGAGCTGGAGCGCACGTTCGCGGCGGTGCGGAAGGGTCCCGGTGCGGCTGGCGCAGCGGGTGCGGCGGGCGGCGCGGCCAGTTCGGCAGGCGCGACGGGTGCAGCGGGTGCGGCGGGCATCTCGCGGGAGGAGCTCGCCGAGGCGCTGGGCACGAGCACGCGATCGCTCGCCCGCGTCGTCGGGCTCCTGGAGGACTCGGGGGCGATCACATTGGTCGACGGGATGCTCAGGGCCACCCGCATCGCACCGCGAACCGCCGCGAAACGGGCCATCGACCATGCCGCGACCCGCTCACGCATCGAGCACTCCCGCGCGCAGATGATGCAGGAGTTCGCCGAGACCGTCTCGTGCCGCCGCCAGTTCCTGCTCGGCTACTTCGGCGAACAGCTGCCGAAACCCTGCGGCAACTGCGACACCTGCGCGTCGGGCAGCGCCTACGAGTACTTCGCCGAGCACGTGGAGCCCGGGCATCCGGAGCCGTCTGCCGGCGCTCTGGGTGGCGCCGGAGACCCGCTGCCGTTCCCTGTGGGCGCGCGGGTCAGGCACGCGGTGTGGGGCGAGGGCCAGGTGATGCGCCGTGAGAACGATCGGGTGACAGTGTTCTTCGACGAGCAGGGCTACAAAGTGCTGTCCCTAACGGCGGTCACCGAGCACGACCTGCTCAGGGAGGAGCCCGAACTCGCCTGAATCGTCGGCGGCGGCCGCGGCGGCGACGTGATCGGGTCGGCCGCTGACGGAGCCGGGCCGAGCCGGAGATGTCGGCGAGTCAGGCGGTGGGGTTGCCCTGCAGCTGGAGCGCGATCTGCTCCGCATCCAGGGCGGAGAGGGCGGCGTCGAGAGTGTCGGCGTTGAACGTTCCGTCGTCGCGGGCGTCGAGCAGCACGGTGCGCCTGGCGGCGATGAGCGCGAGCGTCTCCTGCTTCGGGGTGCGGGCGGCGGCGGCCGCGGGGTCGGGGTCGTCCGCGGCGACCGCGGCAGACGAGGGGTCGACCGCCGCGGCGTCCCCATCGGCGTCGTCGTCGAGTGCGTCGGCGTCATCGCGTGCGTCGGCGTCGTCGGGCACGTCGTCGGAGCTGCCCGAGGTCGTCGTCGTGCTGCTCGCGGCTTCGGGATGATCATCCACCGTCGTCTCGTCGAGCAGCGCGAACAGGCGGGCCCGCTCCTCGTCGGCCAGCGCTGGATCGGGCGGCGTGAGCTTCAGGAGCCGGATGACCAGCGGCAGCGTTCCGCCCTGGATCAGCAGCGACAGGGCAGCCACGACGAACGCGATCAACACCAGCAGGGAGCGGAACGGGGTGCCGTCGGGCAGGGTCTGGGCGGCGGCGACCGTGACGGCTCCGCGCATGCCGGCCCAGACCACGACGACGCCCTCGCGCCAGCCGAGCGGAGCCTGCACGAGATAGTCGATGTCGGCGAGGGTGCGGGTGATGCGTGTGGTGAAGCGCGCCATGTCGGCGACGGTGGGCGGTCGACGTCTCCGCAGCCGCCGGCGCAACCGCAGCTTGGCGCGCTCGCTGAGGTCCGCCCGGAGCGCCCGGTCGGCGTCGCTCTGCACCCGCAGGTCGCGGCCGGTGCTGTGGTCGCGGCCGGCGCTGTGCGTGTGCAGGTCGCGGTCGGCGTGGCCGGCGCGTGCCTCACGGCCCGTGCCCGATCGACGTCCCGTGCGGCCGAGCCCGGGTCCTCCGACGATCTCGCCGGGCCCCCATCCGCCGCCGGGTTGTCCGGTGCCTTCTGCCTCATCCGCCTCATGCGCGTCATGCGACTCGCGAGCCGCTTCCGCCACGGTGGCGGCCGGAGCGACCCCGGCGGCGGCATCCGCGTGCGTGGCAGCATCCACGGTGTCTGCCGGAGCGACCCGGGCGGAGTCCACGCGGGCGGCATCCGCCTCGACAGCGTGCGGGTCAACGGCACCGTCGGCGGCAGCATCCACGCCGGCGACTCCCGCGGGGGCAGCATTCGCAGCGGCGACACCGTAGCTCGCCGGCAGCTCGCGCGGACGCGCGGGGTCGCCGCGCGCGGCCCGCATCTGCTCGAGGAAGCCCGACGCCCGCTCCGCCGCCGCGGCCGGGTCGGCGAGCACCTCCTGCATCTTCGCCAACCGCGGCTTGAGCCGCTCACTCCGGGCCGAGCGGCGCTTCAGCCCGCGGAGCAGCGGCGCCACGTAGGCCGCCCGCACCAGCACCGTCAACAGCAGGGCGCCGAGCGCGATCAGCAGCGTCGGGCCGACACCGATGCGCTCCGACCCCACATCCGCGAAGATCGACGAGAGTTCGAGGCCCATCAGGAGGAAGACGGCGCCCTCCAGCACCATCTCGACCGTGTTCCAGTTCTGGGCGTCCGACAGGCGGCTCTGCGGCGAGAGCATCCGCGGCGCGAGTCGCCCGGTGACCAGCCCGGCGACCACGGCCGCGACGAGACCGGATGCGCCCAGCAGCTCGGCCGGGATCGACGCGAGGAACGGCACCGTGAACGAGAGCACCGTGCCGACGGTCACGTTCTGCAGACGGGCGCGCACGAACAGGTTCAGCCGCCCGACCGCGAACCCCAGCATCACCGCCACGGCGACCGCGAAGACGAACTCGCCAAGGGTACCCCAGAGCGACACCGCGGCTGCCGCTCCGGCGATGGCGGTGCGCAGCAGAACGAGGGCGGTGGCATCGTTCAGAAGGCTTTCGCCCTCGAGTATCGCCACAGCACGGGGCGACACAGGCGATCGCTTGACGATCGAGGTGGCGACGGCATCCGTGGGGCTGACGATCGCACCGAGGGCGATGCCCCACCAGAGCCCCAGCCCCGGAATCACCCAGGCGAAGAACAGCCCCAGCACGACGGCCGACGCGATCACCAGCACGATCGAGAGACCGCTGATCGCGGCGAACTCGCGGCGGAAGTTCATGGCCGGCATCGATACCGACGCCGAGTAGAGCAGCGGCGGCAGCACGCCCGCGAGAATCAGCTCGGGCTCGACCTGGAACGCCGGTACGAACGGCAGAAAGCTGACCCCGATGCCGAGCGCGACGAGCACGAGCGGCGAGGCGATGCGCACCTTCGGCCCGATCAGTGCGGCGGCCGCGATGCCGAGCAGGGTGAGCACGCCGGCGATCAACAGTTCCATCACCGCTCCAGACTGGCACGGCGGGCTCCGGATGCCCAGCAGCCCCCGCGCGCACCCCGCCCGCCGTGCCAGTCTGGAGCGGTGATGGAAC
>NZ_PSTT01000013.1 GCF_002931235.1 Subtercola sp. Z020
GTGAAGTAGCTGCCGCCACGGGGATTCGGATGCTCGACCTGCAGCTGCGGCGGCGCGGCGGGTAGGGTCGGGGGATGGTCAGATTGCGGCGCAGCGATTCGAGCGGGAAGGGGCTGCGACGCCTGAAGGCGGGGCGCGGGTTCACCTACCAGGACGTCGACGGAACGACACTGAAAGACCCCGAGCTCCGGGCGCGCATCGAGCACCTCGCGATACCGCCGGCGTGGCGTGACGTCTGGATCGCCCCGTACGCCAACGGCCACATCCAGGCCACCGGCATCGACTCCGCGGGCCGCCGCCAGTACATCTACCACCCGACCTGGCGCGAACAGAAGGACCGCATCAAGTTCGACCGTGCCCTCAGCTTGGCCGAGTCGCTGCCGCAGGCGAGACGGAAGGTCACGATGGACCTCCGGCACGGGCATCCAGATCGGGAGCGCGCGTCAGCAGCGGCCTTCCGGATGCTCGACCAGGGCTCGCTCCGGGTCGGCAGCGAGCGGTACGCCGAGCAGCACGGCAGCTACGGCCTCTCGACCCTGCTCTGTGCGCACGTGAAAGTGCGCGGCGACGTAGTGCACCTCGCCTTCCCCGCCAAGAGCGGGCAGGCGTGGGAGTCCGACATCCGCGATCCCGAACTCGCCCGTATCGTCGCCGGGCTGAAACGCCGCGGGCCCAACGCCCACCTGCTGGCCTTCCGCGATGAACGCGGGCGGTGGCATCCACTCGACGCCCTCGAGATCAACGCGTACGTGCGGGAGCAGACCGGGGGAGATTTCACGGCGAAGGACTTCCGCACGCTGCACGGCACCCTCGCCGCCGCCGTCAGCCTCGCCAAGGCGGGCCCGCAGCCCTCGGAGTACAAGCGCAAGCGCGCCCTCGCGCAGGCCATGCGCGACGCGGCCGCCGTGCTCAGCAACACCCCGACCATCGCGAAGAACAGCTACGTCGACCCCCGCATCGTCGACAAGTACAGCGAGGGCCACACCATCGACCCCACCCGCCTGGCCTCGGCCGAGTCCGAACTCCGCGCCCTCCTCTTCGAGTAGAAGGGCGATTCAAGCAGGAGTCCTTGCCGAGCGGGAGCCCCGTGAAGTTATTGGCCGCGCGCCCCTGCGTCAAGGCAGCCGCCAAGCGCTGCGAAGCAGTGCGCAGAATTCATCGCCCGTGAACTCGTCGCCACGGGGTGTCTTCACCGTCTCGTCACCGTACTCCACCGCGAGGATGCCGAAGTCGCCCTCGTCACCGACATCGCAGGAGACCCTGATCGCGCCGCCCCGTGCCTCGTTCGTGAGCACCGTCAGCTCTGCTCCGATCGACAGTGGTTGCTCATCGACGAGAGCACCGGGTACGTCGAGCTGCAGCATGGCGCATCGTCTGACGTCGTCGAGCAGCAGCGTGAGCGACGTGAACGTCTCCGGGCCAGCGTCGAACGCACCGATGACCGCGAATTCGACCTGCCCGTGCTCGAAGCGAACCACCCTGAGGCTCGCGTCGTGCAGCCACGACCACAGTTCTCGCTGCATCCACCTACGGTAGCAGAAATGACGAAAACTCACGTTAAGACGGGGTCACCAGGGGGTGGGTGCCGCGGGGCC
>NZ_PSTT01000093.1 GCF_002931235.1 Subtercola sp. Z020
CCCCCCTCCCCGAGGAGCCATTCACCCCCGAAGATGAGGCATTCGACTTCGGCATAACCCTCCTCGTGGTCGGCCTCGCTGCGACATCCCACCCTCCCACCACCTGACCCGCGCGAGGGGACGCAGATCGTGGCACAGCTGCCCCCGACCCACGATCTGCGTCCCTTCGCAGGCCCGCTGATCTGGCGGAGAGTCTGAGGTTCCTCACCGCCTCTCGCGGCGCCCCGCGCGCTCGGCAAAGCGGTCGATTGCTCCCAGGATCTCGTCGCTGCGCCAGAACGGACCGAGTCGATGATCCGTCTTCGATGTCAGGATGCCCGAGTCGGTCAAGGCTCTGAGAGGGGGATAGACGTTCGGCTGCATCACGCCCAATGCCGCCGCCGCCGTGGCCGAGTCGATCACCGGTCGTTGGGCGACGACATCCAGAAGCTTCCACGCGTTGCTCGATCGGCGTGCAGTCAGCCGCTCGGCCCAGCCGGCGCGGATCACATCAATCTCTGCGACCAACGTGCGGGAGT
This sequence comes from Subtercola sp. Z020, assembly GCF_002931235.1. GTDB lineage: Bacteria > Actinomycetota > Actinomycetes > Actinomycetales > Microbacteriaceae > Subtercola. The sequence continues at coordinate 519 of NZ_PSTT01000093.1, forward strand.
TCGCGATTGCACGCAGTGATGCCTCGGCCATGGCCAGCACGATCGGCGAGACATCCCCCTCCCGATACGACGTGAGAGCCCGGTGGTACCCATCGACGTCGGCGAGCAACCCGGCCGAGACGGGTACAGCAACGTTGCGGGTCACGCCTCGGTGCCGCAGAAGCGATTGTGCAAGGGCGCGCCCGGTGCGTCCGTTGCCGTCGGTGAAGGGATGAATCGTCTCGAACTGTGCGTGGGCAACGGCGATCAGAATCAGGGCGGGAATATCCTGCCGCGCCGAGAATGAGACAAGGTCGTCGATGAGTTTTGGCACGCGTTCAGAAGACGGAGCGACGAATTCGGCGCCGATGGGGCTGTTCGACTTCGTGCCGATCCAGACTGCCTCCTGCCGCCAGGCTCCCGGCGTGTGGCGGTTCTGTCCGGCCATCAAGACGGCGTGCATCTCGAGAATGGCGCCGGGGGAGACTGATTCTGAAAGCTCTATCGACGCCTGCATGGCACGCGTGTTCGAGGCAATGAGATCAGCGTTTCGGCTACCCGTTGCGCCGAGTTCGGCACTGAAGATCGCGCGGGCGCTCGCTGTCAGGTTCTCGATCTGGGATGACGAGGCCGCCTCGGAACGAAGGAGCACGGGCGCGAACGCAGCGACGCGAGTGCCGAGTTCGGCATCGAACCGACTGAGTTCCTGCGTGGCAATTTGAGCCACGTGTTCGGCCTCGGTGTCAGGACGTGGGTGCAGCCCAGCGATCAGCGGTGGTACGGCCGAGCGGTACCGCCGCGGAACGCTCTCGTATTCCGCGTTCAGGCCCCAACTCGACATCGGAACCCATGTCTGCTGTTCGTGTTCGATCTTCGGCCAGGTCTGCGCCGGAATCGGGTCCACGTTTGTCATAAGAGCACTCACTCTACTTTATGATTAACAGATTTATTCATAAAAATGACTGAAGCTCTTCTGACGAGAGTTCGCGAGGGGACGCAGATCGTGGCAGGGAGGTCTGCGACTCACGGTATGGGTCCCCTGGTGGGCGGACAAGCGGGTGCGGGCGGG
>NZ_PSTT01000151.1 GCF_002931235.1 Subtercola sp. Z020
AATTTCATTTCCCAAAGGAACCCGAACCAGCAAAACTGGCCACGGGAAATTGGCATTTGACAATGTGCACGCTGTTGAGTTCTCAAAGATCGGACGCTCCTGAGCTGACCTGATTCTCAGAACCAGACCCTGCTCGGGGCAACTTCACTACCTTATCACTCTCCGCCGCGTTGTCAAATCCGCGTTTCTCGCTACAACCGAAGTCGCCAAAGAAACCCGAACCGTTCGTTGCGGGAGTGGTTTTACATCATACGCTGCAGCCACAGAAATGCCCAAGGGAATTTCTGTTTCTGAGGTGGGATGGCCCCCACTTGAGGCCCGGTAGCTCTTCGGCTTTCCGGCACCTTTGGGGTGACGTGTAGTTACATTACGGAGGTCTTCGCGAGAATGCAAATCGGCGCCAGAACCCCCGACATTGCGCCTAACTACCGCGATATGTCGAGTACGCGAAGGGGCTGAGCAGCAGGGGCACGTGGTAGTGCTCCGACTCGTTCGCCAGCACGAACGCGACCGAGACCGACGGGTAGAACGTGGGCTGCCCTGTCGATCCGAAGTACGAGGCGGTGTCGAAGGTGACACGGTACGTGCCAGCGGGCAGGGCGGCAGGCCCGAGGGCGGTCACGCGACCGTCATCGTCGGTGACGGCGGAGGCCAACGGCATCCATTCGCCGTCTGCGAAGCGCTCGAGCGACACGGGCACACCCGAGGCGGGGCGACCGAGCGTGGAGTCGAGAACGTGGGAGGTGATGTGGCTGCGGGTCATGCGTACTGCTCCAACGAGGATTCGAGCCGGAGAAGGGCGATGTCCCGGAGTTCCGCACCGACGATCGCGCGTTCGGTGTCATCGTCGAGCTCGAGCCGGCGGGTGAGTTCGTCGAGGATCTCCCTGCGGGTGCGCCCCTTCGCGCGGATCAGGAACACGCGGTCGAACCGGCGTTCGTACTCGGCATTGCCGCGGGCGATTGCCGCATTCACGCGGTCGTCGTCGGCGTCGGGTGAGGCCTGCTCTGCGCGGGAGAAGTCTTGGGCCCTACCCTCCCCCACCGGTCCCTCACCGATTCGCGGATGATCGGCCAACGCTTCGGCGATCTCGTCGTCGCTGAGCGGGGTCGCCGCCTGGCGGGCCCGGGCCAGCAGCGATTCGGCGGACTCATAGGGGCCGGCCTGCGATACCTCCTGCACCCAGCGGGGCACGGCGAGGCACGGCTCCAGCAGCGCGCGGAGTTCGGCGGGTTGCAGGCTGAGCACGGCGGCCTCCGGGGGGAATGGGTGCGGCTTCGCAGGTGCCTCCAGCATAGGGCCGCGGCCGGATCGGCGACGTACGATGGGCCCGTGAGCGATGGGGGTGCGGGCGACGGGCGCGAGAGCGGCGAGCGCTGGAGCGGCGGCGGCGGGGGGCTCGGCGGCGCCGCTCCAGCGC
>NZ_PSTT01000152.1 GCF_002931235.1 Subtercola sp. Z020
CCTGTGCACAACTCCCCCGAGCGCCTGTGCATAGCTCACGAGACGGACACGTGCGGGCGAGACGGTCACGCAGACGTGTCGGTCTCGCCCGCACGTGTCCGTCTCGTGAGCTATGCACAGGCGCTCGGGGGAGTTGTGCACAGGTGGCGGGCCAGAGAAGTTGTGCACAGATGTGGGACGGTCACGTCGGGCGGCATCGGCGCGGCCCGACGATGGGGGCATGCACGACATGCCACACGCGAGCGGCGAGCTGCTGCTCAGCCGCGACGCCCATTTTCTCGACTCCGAGTCCGATTCGTTGCGCCGGGCTGCGGCGAGCGGCCGGCTCACGCGACTCCGCCGTGGGGTGTACACCGACTCCGCCTCGTGGTCGGCTGCCTCGCCGCGCGACCGCTACGTCCGACGTATACATGCAGTGGTGGCCACCCGCGAGGTGCCCTGCGTTGTGGCTCGACAGTCGGCCGCCGCGCTGTGGTCGTTCCCGCGCATCAACCGATGGCCAGAAGATGTGCACCTGATCCCCGTGCCGCCAGGAGGCCTCCGGTCGCGCAACGGGGTGCGGCACCACGCCGAAGCCATGCCCGACACCGATGTGGCCGAGCTGCTCGGGCTCCGGGTAACGTCGCGCCTCCGCACCCTCGTGGACCTCGCGCGTTTCGACTCGATCGCGGAGGCGGTTGCTGCGCTCGACCACTCCCTGAACCCGCGCACGGCGCACCCGCATCCCGTGGTGACCCAGGATGCTCTGCTCGAGCAGCTCGTGGGCATCCAGTCCTCACGCGGTGCCGCCCGGGCGGCTCGCGCCATCCACTTCGCCGACGGGGGCGCCGGCAGCCCGGGGGAATCATACAGCCGTCTGCTGATCCGCCAGCTCGGGTTTGCGCCGCCGCAGCTGCAGGTCGAGCATCCGAATCCCCGTGGCGGCAGCTACTTCACCGACTTCGAGTGGCCTGACGCGCGCATCATCGGAGAGTTCGACGGCCGTTCGAAGTACCTCAAGCCCGAGTACCTCGGCACCCGCACGCCGGGGGAGGTCGTCGTCGAGGAGAAGCTGCGCGAAGACGACCTCCGTGCCGAGGGCAGCCAGATTCGCCGCTGGACCTGGGAGCACCTCCGAACCCCCGCCCGTCTCGAACGGCTCCTCTCCGAGGCCGGCGTGCCGCGCCTCTCCCGCAGAGCGGCCCAGGCCGCCGTAAGCAGCCCGAACTCTTCCCGTGTGGCCCCACCCCGCGAGACGGTCACTTCGCACCGAGGTCGTCACGCAGACCGGTCGGTGTCGCCCGCACCTGTCCGTCTCGCGGAATGAGGGAGGGGGCGGGGCGCGTCAAGGGGAGGAG
>NZ_PSTT01000153.1 GCF_002931235.1 Subtercola sp. Z020
AGCCTACGCGCCCACCCCGCCACCCGGTCCACCGTCGCAACCGAGGACCACACCCGCGATCCGTGCCCCACGTCGCCATCGGCGCCCACCTCCTCGGTATAGCACCGGGGCGCAAGCCCGGGGGCGGAGGCGGGGCGGGCGCGTAGGCTCGGGAGCCGTCGCCCGAACCCGTCGGACGAGCCGCGGAAGGCGCATCCATGAACCGACCCAGCGTTCTCATCTCGGGCGCCAGCATCGCCGGGCCCGCCCTCGCGTTCTGGCTGAACCGGTACGGGTGGGAGACGACTGTCGTCGAGCGGGCGCCCGAGTTCCGCACCGGCGGGCAGAACATCGACGTGCGGGGCGCCGCCCGCGAGGTGCTGCGGCGGGGCGGGCTCGAAGAGGCGGTGCGCGCGGCGACCACCGGCGAGGTCGGCACCCGGTTCATCGGCGACGACGGGCGCGCGGTCGCCGAGTTCCCGGCATCCACCTCGGACACGTCCGGCGCCACAGCCGAACTGGAGGTACTGCGGGGCGACCTGTCGCGCATCTTCGTCGACGCCAGCGAGGCACGCACGGAGTACATCTTCGGCGACCGCATCACCGCGCTCGACGATCCTAGCGCCACCGGCGTCATCAGAAGCGCCGGCACCAACACCGCCGTCACCGACGCCAACACCGCCGTCACCGTCACCCTTGAACACGGCGGCGAGCGCACCTTCGACCTCGTCGTCGCGGCCGACGGCATCCGCTCCTCCACCCGCCGGCTCGTCTTCGGCGACGAATCCGTCCTCCGCCCACTCGGCATGGAGACCTCGTACTTCACCATCCCGCGCCTGCCCCACGACACCGACTTCTGGAACTGGTTCAACGCCCCCGGCGGCCTGAACGCCTCTCTCCGCCCCGACCGGCACGGCACCATCCGCGCAACCCTCTCAGCCATCCTCTACGGAGACGATGCAGACGCCGACCGGCGTACCCCCGCCGAGCAGAAGGCGCACCTGCGCCGCCGGTTCGCGGATGTCGGATGGGAGGTCCCACGCATCCTCGACGCCCTCGACGGCGGCGCCGAGGCCGCGGGCGCATCCGGAGCCCCGGGCGCATCCGGAGCCACCGACCTCTACTACGAGCAGATCGGCCAGGTGCACGCCCCGAACTGGGCGCGCGGACGCGTCGCCCTCCTCGGCGACGCGGCCTGGTGCGCCTCCCCCGTCAGCGGAATGGGCACCAGCCTCTCGATCACCGGCGCCTACGTGCTCGCCGGCGAGCTCGTAGGCGCCGGTGATCGAGAGGCTGGTGCCCATTCCGCTG
>NZ_PSTT01000154.1 GCF_002931235.1 Subtercola sp. Z020
CCTCCACAGCACCCGGCGCCGCCTTCGCCGGCTCAGCCCCCGCCGCTCTGACCCACCCCGCCCCGGCCGCCGGCACGCACACGCTGCTCGTCTGCCCCTGGCGCGGCGACGGCCACCGCGACCACCGCGTCGTCGGCGAGGTCTGCGCCGCACTGGCCGCCGCAATGGCCGCCGCACCCGCACCCGCCGCCGGGCCCGCGGGCGGTACCGTCCGCCTCGTGGAGTACCCGATCTGGCTGTGGCACTGGGGCGCGCCGAGCGCCGCCGCCGGGGCGGAGACCGCCGCCCCCTGGAGTTCGTTCACCGCCCTGCCCGTGCCCCGCGACATCCGTGCCGCCAAGCTCGCCGCAATCGCCGCCCACCGTTCGCAGACCGCGCCGCTCTCCTCCTCTCCCGGAGACGAGGCGCTGCTGAACCCCACCTTCCTGCAGAACTTCGACCACGACCGGGAGGTCTTCATCGTGTCCGAGAGTCCCCAGCACCGCGGCCCGGAGAAGCGCACCCCGCAGCTCACCGCCGACTACTTCGACGACACCTACGCCCGCCACGACGACCCCTGGGGCTTCACCGACCGCTGGTACGAAGAACGGAAGCGCGCCGTCACCCTCGCCGCCCTCCCCCGCGCGCATTTCGAGAACACTTTCGAGATCGGATGCTCGATCGGCGTTCTCACCGCCCAGCTCGCGCCCCGCACAGACCGGCTGCTCGGTGTCGACATCGCCCCCGCGGCGATCGAGCGCGCCCGCCAGCGCCTGGCCACCGACCCGCACGTCGAACTCGCGGTGCTGGATGTCGCCGAGACCTTCCCCGCCGGCGCCGGGCCGTTCGACCTCATTCTGCTCTCGGAAGTCGGCTACTACTTCGACGAGGCCACCCTCCGCCGCGTGCTCGACGGGGTCGCGGCATCCCTCCGGCCCGACGGCGTGTTCGTCGCGTGCCACTGGCGGCACCCGGTCGCCGACTACCTCCAGTCCGGCGATGGCGTGCACCGCGTGATCGCCGAGGTGGCGGCCACCGCCGGCTGGACCCGGTCGGCCCACCACCTCGAGGAGGACTTCGTGCTCGACGTCTTCGCCCCCGACGCTCGGTCGGTCGCCGGGCAGACGGGCCTGCTGTGACGCTGGAACGGGCAGCCTGCGACGCACACGCACCCGCACCCGCACCCGCACACGGTGCACCCGGCGCACCCGCCCACGGCGCACCCG
>NZ_PSTT01000155.1 GCF_002931235.1 Subtercola sp. Z020
GGCTTAGCCCGCTCTGCACAGGCCTCGCCCGCCTCCGCCAGCCCCGGCTCAGCCCTGCCCCCTATTACTGTCACCCCCCCTGCTCGCATCGGCACATCAGCGACCGTTCACCAGGACACTCCTCAGCCAATCCGACGCCGATAGAGGGGTTGTCTCGGCAAGAGGTGTCCTGACGACCGCGGCCGGCCACGCTTACGGCTGTCCTGACGGCAGCGGCCGGTGGCGGCGAACCGTGTCTGGCGCCGAGGGCCGTCCTGACGGTCACGGCTGGCGGCGGTGTTCTGCGCCGCGCGCCCCCGAACCGCACCGCACGCCATCACGCCGCACGCCACCGCGCCCTTACGCCTTCGCTCGTCGAAGGGACCCAAATCGTGGCTCAGCTGATGTGGGAGAACGATTTGCGTCCTTTCCCGGTGCGGCGCGGGCGGCGCGGCAGTGGGATGGCCGGGCGAAGCGCGTGCTGCGCGGGGGCCGTCAGTGCGGGTGGGAGTGCGAGGCGGGAGGCGCGGCGAGGGAGGCGCGGAGTGCGCCCATGTAGCGGTCGCGGGGGAGGCGGCGGAGGGTGAGAGGGAGACGCGGGTAGATAGCGGCGGCGACGCGGAAGAGGAGGTCGAAGCGGCGCTGGGAGCGGGCACTCCAAGGGAGCACGAAGGCGCGGCGGAGGTTGTCGTCGAGCAGCCCGGTGGTGACGAGGCGCACGAGCGGCATTGCGGCTCGGAGCCAGAGAGGCGCGGTGCGGGGGTGCAGGAGATCGTGCGCGACGCGACGGGCTGAGTCGGTGACGTCGAGCGCGGCGACCGCTGAATCCCAGTACTGCCGGAACGCCGCGAGGTCGGCGGGCCAGAGGGTGGACGGCATCTGCAGCGCAGACCCGAGCACGCCGTAGCGCTGGTACACCTCCTCGGCTTCGCGCGGTGAGAGTTCGCCGAACGTCTTCTCGTAGACCAGAAGTGCGGTCTGGTAGAGGGTGGCCGCGACCCAGAGCTGAGCTTCGGGGTCGAACGCGTTGTACGACACCGCCGTGCCCGCTGCGGCAGCGGGCACGGCGGTGTCGTACAACGGGTTCGACCCCGAAGCTCAGCTCTGGGTCGCGGCCACCCTCTACC
>NZ_PSTT01000156.1 GCF_002931235.1 Subtercola sp. Z020
CGCCCCGCCCCCGCCTCAGTGAGAGGAGCGCTACTCCGCTCTATAAGGTGGGCTCTGCTCCCCTCTATAAGCTCTGCTCCCCTCTATAAGAGGAATGCATCGACGACGACCGCAGTGAGGTTGTCGCGCCCGCCGCGCTGCAACGCGGCATTCACCAGCAGCTCGGACGCAGTCTGTGCCTCAGGCTGAGAGACGAGAATGGCGCGAAGCTCCTCATTGTCGAGCTCGCCGGAGACACCGTCGGAACAGAGCAGCAGGCGGTCGCCAGGCTCGATCGGCAGTAGCCAGTAATCGGGCCGGTAGACGCCGCCGGCCCCCAGAGCCCGGGTGATGATGTTGCGTCCCGGATGCACGGCGGCTGCGGCTCGATCGATCTCGCCCTCATCGACCAGCTCCTGTACGACGGAATGGTCGACGCTCACCTGTTCGAGCCTGTCGTTCGCCAGCCGGTAAGTGCGTGAATCGCCGAGGTTGAAAACCAACCATTGTGCTTCGCCGTCGATCTCGGCGACAGCTGCTCCTGTGACGGTCGTGCCGGCCCGCCGAGCGCCGCCGGGAAGGATGGCGGCGATCGCACGAGCGGCGCCATCGAAAGCGGCTCGAAGCTCGGCGGGCGAGACATGCGCTGCACCGGCGAGCGAGGCGAAAGCCTCGACAGCGCGGGCGCTTGCGACTTCGCCGGCGTCGTGGCCGCCCATCCCGTCAGCGACGACGAAGATCGGAAACCCGGCGAACAGGGCGTCTTCGTTGCCGGCTCTTCGAAGCCCCGTGTCGGTTGCTGAGCCCGAGCGAAAGCCGAGCGCCGCGACCGAGAGGGAGTGCAGCTCAGTCATTCGTCGTACTCCTAGGCGAAGGGGCGTCGGACCGTCGACCGAGCAGTGTCTGCCATTCAAGCATGGCTCGCTGGTTCGGCCCAAACCCTGGCGGGGGCGCGATCAACGGCGTGCAAGGCGCCGGATGCACACCCAGGGCAGGGCAGGATGGTGAGATGCAGCTCACCGTTCTCGGCACCGCCGCCCCCTTCCCCGTGCCCGGCAATGCGTGCTCGGGGTACCTCCTGCGGTCGGGCGGGGGGGTGG
>NZ_PSTT01000157.1 GCF_002931235.1 Subtercola sp. Z020
TGTACTCGGCCATGACGTTGGTGACAGTCGGGGCTTGATTTGAGGAGGACCTCCGGGGCTTAGTGGAGGTATCTGACATCTCTTCAGGCCACGGAGGTCCTCATGTCCCACGTTAATGCCCGACTCACCATTCACGGCAGGATGCTGCTCGTTCAGCGTGTTCTCTCGGGCCGTCCTGCGGCTCACGTCGCGAAGGAACTCGGCATCTCGAGGCAGTGCGCGTACCGGTGGGTGCGCCGCTATCGGGCCGGGGGCGTGACCGGGCTCTCTGACCGGTCGAGCCGGCCGCACCGCACCCCGACTCGCACCAGCAACGACCGGGAGCACGCCGTCATCACCGCACGCGCCGAGCTGCGGTGCGGGCCAGCCAGGATCGCCGCTGTGACCGGGGTGCCCGCCCGGACGGTGTCTAGGATCCTCGCGCGTCACCAGATGCCCCCGCTCGCGGACTGCGACCCGGTCACCGGGCAGCCGATCAGAGCCGGTCGGGCGACAGCGAATCGGTACGAGCGGGAGCGCCCCGGGGAACTCGTGCACGTGGATGTGAAGAAACTCGGCCGGATCCCTGACGGCGGCGGCTGGCGGGCCGATCCCGCCCAAGACCGCCGCAACCACAAAACAAGCCACACCCGAGTCGGGTACGACTACGTCCACGCCGTGATCGATGACCACACCCGCCTCGCGTACGCCGAGATCCATGACGATGAGAAAGGCGCCACCGCGGCCGGCGTGCTGCTCCGAGCCGCCGCATTCTTCGCCAGCTGCGGCATCCCCCGCATCGAACGCGTGATCAGCGACAACGCGTTCGCATACCGACACTCAGCAGCGTTCAAAGCCGCGGTCACCCAGCTCGGCGCGGTGCAGCGCTTCATCAAACCGCACTGCCCCTGGACGAACGGGAAAGTCGAACGCCTCAACCGCACCCTCGCCACCGAATGGGCGTACGCTCGCCCGTTCACGAGCAACACCGAACGAGCCGACGCACTTGCCCCTTGGCTGAACTACTACAACACTGAACGCAACCACACCGGCATCGGAACCACACCCATCAACCGCATGT
>NZ_PSTT01000158.1 GCF_002931235.1 Subtercola sp. Z020
GGATAAGTGAGGGGCGGGGGGAGCGGCGGGCGACACTGGGGGCATGCCACGTCCGTTTGAACTTCCTCCGGCCCTGAGGGGCGACGCCTTCTCCCGAGCGGATGCCCTGCGGCGGGGGCTCGACGACAACCGTCTTCGGCGTTCCGACCTCGCCGCGCCGTTCACCGGGATTCGTGTCGTATCCGCCGACAGGCCCACGGGCATCCGGAGCCTGTGCGAAGCGTATGCACCTCGACTCCGGCCGGGCCAGTACTTCAGCCACCGCACTGCGGCTCTGCTGTGGGAGCTGCCCTCAGCCGTCCGCCGTTCCGCAGCGCACGTGCTCGATGTCTCGGTCACTGCCGAAGCGGGATGGCCGCCTACCGCTCGTGGTGTTCGCGGCCATGTTCTTGCCGTCGCTCCTCGTGTGGTGGAGCTCCGGGGTCTTCCCGTCTGCGACGCGGCGTCGGTGTGGATCCAGCTCGGCAGTGTCGCGGGTGTCGACGAACTGGTGGCCGTGGGAGACGCGGCCGTCTATCGGTCGCGGTTCGCCCGAGCCGATGACCCGCGCCCGTTTACTACGATCGCGGAGTTGTCCGAGCGCCTGACGCACTTTCGCGGCCGAGGCAAGCGGCGTCTCGAGTCGGCGCTCGCACTGGTGCGCGAGGGAGTGGAGTCGCCGATGGAGACGGCGCTCCGCCTCCTTCTGGTGCGCGGGGGTCTGCCGGAACCCGAGATCAACGTCGATCTGTACACTGGGTCGGGCGAGTTCGCCGGCCGTGCCGACCTCTACTACCGCGAGTTCAACGTTGTCGTCGAGTACGACGGTGAGCAGCATCGACTCGATCGTGCCGTGTACGCCAGTGACCAACGACGCATCACTCGTCTGCTCGATCTCAACGCTGTCGTGCGCGTACGGGTCGAGGGTCTCCGCTCGGAAGCGCATCTCACCCTCGCCGAAGTGCGCGCGGCCCTCACCGCAGCCGGCTGGCGCCCGATCGACTCGGTGATTTCTGTCTGTTCGGCGGGCGCCAGGCGACAGAAATCGCCGAGTCGATGATGGGGCGAGGGCGGGAGG
>NZ_PSTT01000041.1 GCF_002931235.1 Subtercola sp. Z020
GCGCCGTGGCCCACCCCCGCGCCGACACCCGCACCAGCCCGAGCACCGACACGCGGGTCACCCCACGGAATCATCACCTGCCGCTCGGCGACCCCACGCCCCCCACCGATCACGGCTGTCGTCACCGCCCCGTGCCCGAGCAGGCTCTGCACCCGCGAGAGCCCGTGGTGGATGCGGTCGTCGGGCGCGCTGCCCCAGAGCCCTGTCTCATAGTTGCCGATCGAGTCGAGCCCCTCGGGCAGCACCCGCACCTTCGTGATCGCCGACGTGAGGGCACCGGCCCCCGCCCCTGTTCGACCCTGCACCTGCCAGCGGATGCGGTCGAGCACATCGTTGGCACTGAACCACCGCGGGTGCCCCCAGCCGCGGTCGTGCACCACCCCGTTGTCGGTGTGCAGTTCGACCCGTATGCTCGTGCAGACCAGCAGCGCCTGGGTGAGCTCGTCGACGAAACGTTCCGCCGCCGTGCGAAAGGCGAAGGTGATCTGGTCGACGCGATCGAGCGGCGGCTCGAACGCGACCTCGATGTCGCGCAGCTGCGGCGGCAGACGCGGAACGACCCGCCGGGCATCCCGACCGCTCGCGAGAGTGTGCGCATGCACACCCGTCTCACCGAACCGGGCCCGCACATCGCGAAAGTCGAGCGCCGCGAAACTGCCGAGCGTCGTGAGGCCGAGCCGTCGCAGCAGTGTGGCGAGCTGCGGGTCGCCGATGGCATCGATCGGGTGCTCGGCCAGGAACTCCGGCGACCCACCCGGTTCGACGATGCGGATGCCCTCCCGCCCGGGCATGCGGGCGAGTTGTTCAGCGGCGAACCGCCCGTCGGCGATCGTGATGCGTGCGTCTTCGACTCCGAGCCCCACCAGGGTGGTCAGTAGCACCCCCGCCGCACCGCGCTCACCACCGTAGTAGCGGCTCGGACCGCGGGCGGCCAGCGCACACATACCGGGCCGGAGCAGCTGCACCCCCGGCATCAGCTCTTCGATGGCTGCGACGACGGCCTCGAAACTGCGGTAGTCGAGTGCGGGGTCGTAGTCGAAGGTCATCAGCTCGACGCAGGCGGCCTGGGCCTCGCGCACGCGCTGGCCACGCTTCACCCCTTCGGCCCGGGCACTGGGGGAGCAGGCGAACACGAGCCCGTGGTCGATGAGGGCGATGGGCTCGTCGAGGGAGAACCCCTCTGCCTGGGCGAGCGCCCGCACCGGCCAGTCGGGACACCACACCACAATCGTGCGCACCGCTGCCATCGTCAGCCCGCCAGTTCTTCGAAGCCGGCGAACGCGCGCTCGGCGGGCCAGGGGGATGCTGCACCACGCCCGGCCTCTGCCACCGCCCGAACCTGCTCCCGGGCATCCGGAAGCCACAACCGTGCAGAACGCTTCTGCCCCCTGAACCCCTTGCCGACAGCGCTCACCGTCACCTGCCTGCTCGCGAGGTGCCCGAACCCCTCGCCGATGCCACCCCAGGTGCTCTCGGTGATGCGCAGTGTCGCTTCGCTCTGCGGCCAGCCGCCCAACACGATCAGTGTCGCCTCACGCTGCCGGATGCGCGCCGCCAGCCGTGCGGCCAGCGCATCGCCGAGGCGCGGGGGAGCTACGGTCACCACCACCGTGACCACGTCGATCACGGCAGAGACCACCGCCAACCACTGGTCGCCCGGATGCGGCACGAACACCAGCCGGTCGAGATCGATGCCCGAACGCCCTGCGGCCTCGGCGCCGAAGTCGGGCAGCCCGATGACCCCGCACCAGGCACCTGCCGCCGACGGGCCGGCCATCATCGCCATGGCCAGGGAGTGCGAGCCCTCGACCGAGTATGCCGAGCCCGCCTTCAGCGCCCCGCCGGGCAGCAGCGGCGCCAGGGCGGGCGTCGTCGCGAGGCTGCGGGTCTCGAGTTTGGTGGCCTGCATCTGCCGGATGCGCTCCTGCAGCTCGCGCACCGACGGAGCCGCGGGGGCGGCTTCGGTGAGGAGTGCTGCTGGCTCTGGCATGCACCAATGTTCGAACATATGTTCGAATAAGTCAACGCGGGAATCGCCCTCAGAATCGCCCCGGAGAAGAACCCCTGATCACTTCAGCGGGTCATGTCCCCAGTTCATCAGAGAGTACCTCCAGCGGGTGTCACTGACGTCGCCGTCGGGTCGCTGCTCCAGATGGCGGTGCACGTAGCCGGTCACTTTCTTCATGTGGTCGTAGTCATCCGACGTGAAGTCGGCCTGCTTCTTGCCGAGCAGCGTGATGATGCGCCGGCCGCTCTGGTGGCCCACAGATTCGTTCGAATCCTTTTTCTGACCGACCTCTTTCGATTCGTCGGTGTCGAGCCACTTCTTCAACTGACTCGCGGTCATATTGACCGCGGAATGGAACTCCGAGAGGGTCGCCTTGTCGCTTGGTGTGTGTTCAGCCATACCAGCAGTACAACGCCAGAGACACGGGGAGGCAACCGGCTTGTGCATCGCCCGGCGGGCTGCGTAGCGTCGAGACATGACATTCGAAGAAGAGACCCGCAAGACCCACAAGGCAGAGAAGGATGCCGCGAAGCATCACTCGCGGCACGGCCTCTCCGAGCGCGACCTGACGGCCCTCGACCGCGTGAACTCGCCGCAGAGCGAAGACGAGACCGAGGTGTTGCAGAACCAGTCGGTCACCGACAGCGACGGTGTCGAGAGCGACACGAACGTGTCCGACATCGAAGTCCTGCCCGGCACGGGCGGCCCCGACGACGTGGGCGACATCGAGGTCGACCCGTCAGAACTGAACATGAGCGGCGACTCGATCCCCGGGCATCCGAAGCCCGCATCGCACCCGCACTGACCCGAACGGCCCGTGGCAGACGGGTGTCGGGGGGCGGGCATAGTCTGAATGGATGACCGACAGAACACCCTCCGGCACCACGCCCCGCACCCCGACCCCGATCGACGCCATCGCCGAGCGCTGGGTCGACACCCTCGTCGAACTCGAACCGGCCATCGGCACGTACATCGGGCGCAACGAGGCCAATGACCGCTACGGCGACTACTCGCCCGAGGGCCATGAGCGCTACGTCGCCGAGGTGCGCCGAACGCTGGCCGACCTCGAATCGGCCCGCCCGGCTGACGACGTCGACGAGGTGACGCTCGCCGATCTCGGCAGCGAGCTGCGGCAGACTCTCGAGAGCTCTGAGGCGCGGTTGCAGCTGCGCGACCTGAACGTGATCGAGTCGCCGTCGCAGCAGATCCGCGAGGTCTACGACCTCATGCCCACCGACACCGCCGACGATTGGGAGGTCGTCGGCCAGCGCCTCACCGGTGTCGGGGCCGCGATCGACGGCTACATCGAGACGCTTCGGGAGGGCATCCGGTCGGGCGTCGTTCCCGCCCGGCGACAGGTGCGCGAAGTGCTGCTGCAGGCGAACAAGAACGTCGGTGAGAACGGGTTCTTCTTCGACCTGGCCCGGTCGGCGGCTCCGGATGCTGTGCCCGACGCTCTCGAACGACAGCTCCAGCACGGGGCCGGCGTGGCGTCTGCGGCGTACGAACGCCTGGCGGCCTTCCTCTCCGCCGAGCTCCTCCCCGTCGCTTCCGAGGAGGATGCCGTGGGGCGCGACATCTACGCCCTCGAGTCACGCAAGTTCCTCGGTGCGACCGTCGACCTCGACGAGACCTACGACTGGGGTGTCGCCGAACTCGAACGCATGGTGCGCGAGCAGGAATCCATTGCGAACGAGATCCTCCCGGGGGCCTCCGTGCTCGAGGCCATCGCACACCTCGATGCCGACCCGGCCCACAAGCTGCACGGCACGGCCGCTCTGCAGGAGTGGATGCAGCAGACCAGCGACCGGGCCGTCGCGGAGCTGTCGGCGAGCCAGTTCGACATCCCCGACGAGATCAGAACCATCGAGTGCATGATCGCGCCGACGAACGAGGGCGGCATCTACTACACCGGCCCCACCGACGACTTCTCGCGTCCCGGCCGCATGTGGTGGTCCGTGCCAGAGGGGGTCACCGAGTTCGACACCTGGCGGGAGCTCACCACCGTCTATCACGAGGGCGTTCCCGGCCACCACCTGCAGATCGGGCAGGCGGTCTACAACCGCTCGAAGCTGAACACCTGGCGCCGGCAGCTCGCCGGAACCTCCGGCCACGCCGAGGGCTGGGCGCTCTACGCCGAGCGCTTGATGCAGGAGCTCGGCTACCTCGACGACCCGGCCGACCGGCTCGGGATGCTCGACGGCCAGCGCATGCGGGCCGCCCGCGTCGTGCTCGACATCGGTGTGCACCTCGGCAAACCCCGCCTCGACGGCACCGGCGTGTGGAACGCGGAGTACGCCCTCGCGTTCATGCGCGAGAACGTCAACATGAACGACGGCTTCATCCGCTTCGAGGTCAACCGCTACCTCGGCTGGCCGGGCCAGGCGCCCTCGTACAAGGTGGGCCAGCGCATCTGGGAGCAGCTGCGAGACGACTACCGGGCCCGCCAGGGCGCCGACTTCGACATCCGCGAGTTCCACCGCCGCGCGCTCGATCTCGGCGGTGTGCGCCTCGACACCCTCGTCTCCGCGATGGAGCGCTGACACCGTACTAAGGGGTGGGCTGAACACACAGCCCACCCCCTCTGCTCTCGAGGCGCACGTCTCCCTAGGGCGTCACGGCAATCGTGAACCGCCCCTCCGACTTGACACTCGTCGTGTTGCGCGCGGAGATCGTGACGGTGAAGCTCCCGGCTTCGGTGGGGGTGCCCGAGAGCGCACCCGTGCTGGAGTTCAGCCGCAGTCCCTTCGGGAGGGCGCCTGACGTCAGGGTGAAGGTCGGGGCAGGCGAACCCTTCGCCCGGAAGGTGAACGAGTAGGGGTCCCCGACGTGGCCCGACGGGGGAGTCGCCAGCGAGATGTCCGGTGTCGCGAGTTCATCGACAGCGGTGACCGTGCTGTCGCCCTGGTTCGCGACCCAGATTCTCGACCTCAGTCGGTCGAAGGCAATACCCGAGGGGTGAAGGCCGACCTCCACGGGGGCGCCGACGAGCGCGTGGGTCGCGGCATCCAGTACCGAGACCGACCTGCCCGCGGCGTCCGTCACGAAGACCGACTGCGTCACCTCGTCGACGGCGACGGCGAACGGCGAGGCTGACACATCGAAGACCGTCTCGACCAGCTTTCCCGTCTTGTCGATGATGGTCACGGAGTGGTCGTTCGGATTCGGGATGTAGGCCAGGCCGAGGGCGGAGTCGACGGCGACGTTCTTCGACCCCTTGGGAATGGCGACCAGCTGTTCGACGGTGAGAAGCGCGGAGGACAGCGTCATCACCTCTCCGCTCTCGGGGAACACCACGTACACCGTGTCTGAGGCGGAGTCGACGGCGACACCCCCGCCCCCGTTCAGAGCAGGCGCCTGGCTGATCAATCTGGAGTTCACGACAGTGTCGCCCACCCCCTCCAGAGTCGCCGCGAACACGAAGTCGTTGAACGGGCCGCTTTCCTCCTCGTACCCCACGACCTGAACGAGATTGCGCAGCTCGTCGACAGCGACGCCGTAGAGCGTCGACTCAACGGGAACGACCGCTGTCACGGCAGGCTTGTCCCCGGAGATCACAGACACGCTGCCGTTCTCCGAATCGGTGACGTAGGCCTTGTGCGTCACCGAGTTGACGGCGATGCCCCACGGTGCGGGCCCCACGTCGATCGGCTCACCGACAGGCTTGCTGGTCGCGCCGTCGATGATGGTGACGGTGCCCTCGTCGGGGTTGGTCGTGTAGACGAGGTTCTTCACGGTGTCGACGGCGACGCTCTCGGAGCGATGCGCTGTCGCGAAAGCGGGGGTGGCGTGGAAGTACCTCCAGCTCTCTGCCGAGGCGCTCGAGGGGGTCGTCGACACGGCGAGAACAGCGATGAGGGCGGTGGCCGCGGCCACAGACGTTTTCTTCTTCATGCCGGTAGGGATGCACTGAGGGTTGCTCCATTACGCGGGTCTGCGCAGGTTGCCGCCACCTCTTTCGCGGGGCTAAGATTACATGGCGCAATTTGCGTCAATCATCCATCTGCCTCACAGCGAACTCCATCCGAACTCCGGGCGGCGCGCATGCTGTGTGGCCCGATACATGTCCATACTGGAGCAACTACTACATGACAATCGTAACGACCGAAAAGGCACCGAAGCAGGTCGCCGTCAACGACATCGGATCTGCTGAAGACTTTCTTGCCGCGGTCGAGAAGACACTGAAGTTCTTCAACGACGGAGACCTCATCGAAGGCACCGTCGTCAAGATCGACCGCGACGAGGTTCTCCTCGATGTCGGTTACAAGACCGAGGGCGTCATCCCCTCCCGCGAACTTTCGATCAAGCACGACGTCGACCCCACAGAGGTCGTACAGGTCGGCGACCTGGTCGAGGCCCTCGTCCTCCAGAAGGAAGACAAAGAAGGCCGTCTGATCCTCTCGAAGAAGCGCGCGCAGTACGAGCGTGCGTGGGGCGACGTCGAGAAGATCAAAGACGCCGACGGTGTTGTCACCGGTTCGGTCATCGAGGTCGTCAAGGGTGGCCTCATCGTCGACATCGGCCTGCGCGGCTTCCTGCCGGCGTCGCTCATCGAGCTCCGTCGCGTTCGTGACCTTACGCCGTACCTCGGCCAGGAGATCGAAGCGAAGATCCTCGAGCTCGACAAGAACCGCAACAACGTCGTGCTGTCGCGCCGCGCCCTGCTCGAGCAGACGCAGAGCGAGAGCCGCACCACGTTCCTGAACAACCTCCAGAAGGGCCAGGTCCGCAAGGGCGTCGTCTCGTCGATCGTCAACTTCGGTGCGTTCGTCGACCTCGGCGGCGTCGACGGTCTGGTTCACGTCTCCGAGCTGTCGTGGAAGCACATCGAGCACGCCTCAGAGGTCGTCGAGGTGGGCCAGGAGGTCACCGTCGAGATCCTCGAGGTCGACCTCGAGCGCGAGCGCGTCTCCCTGTCGCTCAAGGCGACGCAGGAAGACCCGTGGCAGGTCTTCGCCCGCACCCACGCCATCGGCCAGGTTGCTCCGGGCAAGGTCACGAAGCTGGTTCCCTTCGGTGCGTTCGTTCGCGTCGCAGAGGGCATCGAGGGCCTCGTGCACATCTCCGAGCTGTCGGGCAAGCACGTCGAACTCGCCGAGCAGGTTGTCTCGGTCGGCGACGACGTGTTCGTCAAGGTCATCGACATCGACCTCGAGCGTCGCCGCATCTCGCTGAGCCTCAAGCAGGCCAACGAGGGTGTCGACCCCGAGGGCACCGAGTTCGACCCGGCCCTCTACGGCATGCTCACCGAGTACGACGAGCAGGGCAACTACAAGTACCCCGAAGGTTTCGACCCCGAGACCAACGAGTGGCGCGAGGGCTTCGAGACCCAGCGCGAGAAGTGGGAGCAGGACTACGCTGCAGCCCAGGCTCGCTGGGAAGCCCACAAGAAGCAGGTTGCGACCTCCAACGAGGAGACCCCGCTCAACGAGGTCGGCGCTTCTGCCGGCTCCTCGTTCTCGAGCGAGTCGACCGGCGCCGGCACCCTTGCCGACGACGAGACCCTCGCGGCGCTTCGCGAGAAGCTCAGCTCGAACAACTAGTCACACCGTTCCACACGAGAGGCCGTTCTCCTTCGGGAGGGCGGCCTCTCGCCGTTGCGGCCATCTGCGCCGGGGCACGCGCCGGGCGGGTGGATGCCTCGCCCGGCTACCATGAACACGTGCATCTCGTAGCCCTCACCGGTGGCATCGCCTCCGGAAAGTCCACCGTCGCAGCCCGCCTCGCCGAACACGGCGCCGTCATCGTCGACGCCGACAAACTCGCCCGCGAGGTCGTCGAGCCGGGAACGGATGCCCTGCGGCAGATCGCGGAGACGTTCGGCAGCGACCTCCTCCGCCCCGACGGCTCGCTCGACCGCCCGGCGCTCGGCCAGCGCGTCTTCGGCCAGCCCGAGCAGCTGCAGAAGCTGAACGCGATCACGCACCCTGCGGTGCACCGCCTCGGCATGGAGCGCTTCGCCGAGGCAGAGGCCGCCGATCCCGACGCCATCGTCGTCTACGACGTTCCCCTGCTGGTCGAGGCGAGTGACCGCCCCTACGACTTCGAACTCGTCGTGGTGGTCAGTGCCGACGATGAGACGCGCGTGCGCCGGCTCGTCGACCTGCGGGGCATGGCGGAGCAGGATGCCCGTCGCCGGGTCGGCTCACAGGCTTCAGAGGCCGAGCGGCTGGCCGTCGCCGACCACGTGATCGACTCCACTGGCACGCTCGACGAGACGCTGGCCCAGGTCGATGCACTCTGGACGACGCTCGAGGCACTGCCGCAGTCCGGCGCGCGAAGCGCGACGGCATCCGGAGCCGGCAACTAGCCGAAGAGCTGCGCGGCCTCGTCGTACCGGGCCTGCGGAACCGTCTTCAGCTTGCCGAGTGCCTCTTCGAAGCCCACGTTGACGATCTCGGTGCCGCGGAGCGCCACCATCTGGCCCCACGCGCCGTCTTGCACCGAGTCGCTCGCCGCCATGCCCAGCCGGGTGGCCAGCACGCGGTCGTAGGCGCTCGGCACGCCGCCGCGCTGGATGTGGCCGAGGGTCGTGGCGCGGGTCTCGATGCCCGTCATCTCCTCGATCATGGGGGCGAGCCGCTCGCCGATACCGCCGAGGCGCGGGCGCCCGAAGGCGTCGAGGCCGCGCTCGGAGTGCGGGTCGTCTGTCTCGCCGGGAGTGAAACCCTCGGCGACGACGACGAGCGGCGACCGACCGCGAGCGTTGGCGCTCTCGACCCAGCCGCGCACCTCCTCCATCGTGGTCTTCTGCTCGGGGATCAGGATGGCGTGGGCGCCGGCGGCCATGCCGGAGTGCAGGGCGATCCAGCCGACGTGGCGGCCCATCACCTCGGCGACCATGCAGCGGCTGTGCGAGTCCCCGGTGGTGCGCAGGCGGTCCATCGCGTCGGTCGCGATCTGCACGGCGGTGTCGAAGCCGAACGTGTAGTCGGTGGCGTCGAGGTCGTTGTCGATGGTCTTCGGCACTCCGACGATCTTCAGCCCGGCATCCGTGAGCCGTTTGGCGGCGGCCAGGGTGCCCTCGCCGCCGATCGCGATGATGGCGTCGATGCCCTCGCGCTGCATGTTGGCCTGGATGCGCTCGGGACCGCCCTCGCCCTCGAAGGGGTTCGTGCGCGAGGTTCCGAGGATGGTGCCGCCCTCTTTGGCGATGCCCCGCACGTTGGCGCGACCGAGTTCGAGCAGATCGGAGGTGACCACACCGCGCCAGCCGCCGCGGAAGCCGACGAACTCCTGGTCGTTGATCTCCGTGCCCTTCAGCACGATGCCGCGGATGACCGCGTTCAGGCCGGGGCAGTCTCCACCGCTGGTCAGGATTCCAATACGCATGGCTATACCCTATGGCTTTCCCGCAGAGCGTAATCGACCCCGCAACCGGCCCGGAAGGGAGCCAGTGTCAGTGGTGCTTCGTAAACTTGGAGCATGGAACCCACTCGCTCTGTCCGCCCCTTCGAAGTCGTCTCCGAGTACACCCCGAGCGGTGACCAGCCGGGCGCGATCGCTGAGCTGACGGCCCGCATCAACGCGGGCGAGACCGACGTGGTTCTGCTGGGTGCGACCGGTACGGGAAAGTCGGCGACCACGGCCTGGCTGATCGAGGCCGTGCAGCGGCCGACGCTCGTTCTCGCCCACAACAAGACGCTCGCGGCGCAGCTGGCGAACGAGTTCCGCGAGCTGATGCCGAACAACGCCGTCGAGTACTTCGTGTCGTACTACGACTACTACCAGCCCGAGGCGTACGTGCCGCAGACCGACACCTTCATCGAGAAAGACAGCTCGATCAACGCCGAGGTCGAGCGACTGCGGCACTCCACGACGAACTCACTGCTCAGCAGGCGCGACGTGATCGTGGTCTCGACGGTGTCGTGCATCTACGGCCTCGGCACGCCCCAGCAGTACATGAACGCGATGATGGCGTTGCAGGTCGGCATGAAGATCGACCGCGACTGGCTCATCCGCAAGTTCATCTCCATGCAGTACCAGCGCAACGACATCGACTTCTCGCGTGGCAACTTCCGTGTGCGCGGCGACACGATCGAGATCATCCCGGTCTACGAAGAGCTGGCGATCCGCATCGAGATGTTCGGCGACGAGATCGAGGCTCTGTACACGCTGCACCCGCTGACCGGAGACGTGATCCGCAAGATGGATGCGATCTCCATCTTCCCGGGGTCGCACTACGTCGCCGACAACGACGTGATGCACCGCGCGATCGGCACCATCCAGGAGGAGCTCGGCGACCGGCTGAAGCAGCTGGAGCGCGAGGGCAAGCTCCTCGAGGCGCAGCGACTGCGCATGCGCACCACCTTCGACCTCGAGATGATGCAGCAGATCGGTTTCACGTCGGGTATTGAGAACTATTCGCGGCACATCGACGGCCGAAACCCGGGGGAGGCGCCGCACTGCCTGCTCGACTACTTCCCCGACGACTTCCTGGTCGTCATCGACGAGTCGCACGTCACCGTGCCGCAGATCGGCGCGATGTACGAAGGTGACTCGTCGCGCAAGCGCACGCTGGTCGAGCACGGGTTCCGGCTGCCGAGTGCGCTCGACAACCGCCCGCTGCGGTGGAACGAGTTCAACGACCGGGTCGGCCAGAAGGTGTACCTCTCTGCGACGCCCGGCAAGTACGAGATGGGGATCGCCGACGGCGTGGTCGAGCAGATCATCCGCCCCACCGGCCTGATCGACCCCGAGATCATCGTGAAGCCCTCGAAGGGGCAGATCGATGACCTGCTCGAACAGATCCGCACCCGGGTCGCGAAAGACGAGCGCATCCTCGTCACGACCCTCACCAAGAAGATGGCCGAGGAGCTCACCGACTTCATGGGGGAGCACGGGGTGCGCGTGCGCTACCTGCACTCCGACGTCGACACGCTGCGCCGGGTCGAACTGCTCACCGAGCTCCGCGCCGGCGTCTACGACGTGCTGGTCGGCATCAACCTGCTGAGGGAGGGCCTCGACCTTCCCGAGGTGTCGCTGGTCGCGATTCTGGATGCCGACAAGGAGGGCTTCCTGCGCTCGTCGACGTCTCTCATCCAGACCATCGGGCGTGCCGCGCGAAATGTCTCCGGCCAGGTGCACATGTACGCCGATGTGATGACGGACTCGATGGCGCGTGCGATCGAGGAGACCACGCGCCGCCGCGAGAAGCAGGTCGCGTACAACCTCGAACGCGGGGTCGACCCGCAGCCGCTCCGCAAGAAGATCAACGACATCACCGAGATGCTCGCCCGCGAGGGCGCCGACACGGCCGAACTGCTGGCCGGTCGCGGTGGCAAGAAGAAGAGCCCGACGCCGAACCTGCGGCGCGAGGGAATCGCAGCTGCCGGTGCCAACGAGCTCGAAGGCCTGATCGGCGACCTCAACGACCAGATGAT
Organism: Subtercola sp. Z020; assembly: GCF_002931235.1. Classification (GTDB taxonomy): domain Bacteria; phylum Actinomycetota; class Actinomycetes; order Actinomycetales; family Microbacteriaceae; genus Subtercola. Next base: position 11,392 of record NZ_PSTT01000041.1, read on the forward strand.
GACGGCGGCGGCCGAGCTGAAGTTCGAGCTGGCCGCGCGCCTGCGTGACGAGCTCGGCGACCTCAAGCGCGAGCTCCGCCAGATGGAGAAGGCCGGCCACATCTGAGTTAGGCTGATCCAACCGGGAGATGAGCAAGGCTCAGAAGCCCGGGGTGCGTGCGCTCTGGTCGCAGAGCACTCAGGTGGGTACTCATGAGGTATGCCAGAACTGCACTCGGAAGCCGCCCGCATCTTCGGGGATCGCGTGCGATCCAGTCGCCTGCAGCTCGGGGTCAGCCAGGAGCACGTCGCCGAGCTCGCCGAGATGCACGTGACGAACGTCGGCAAGATCGAGCGCGGCCAGACGAACCCGAGCCTCTCGACGATCGTCGCGCTGGCCGGGGCGCTGAGCGCCGACCCGGGGTCGTGGGTCACCGGCATCCGTCCCGAGATGGTTCCGGGGCGGTCGCACACCCTCACCGCGGCCGAATTCATCCGAGAGCGTAGTCGGCGTGCCTAGCACACGGCGGCCACGGGAGGCAGTGTCAGTGGCAGACCATAGACTTCTAAGGTGTCGATTACCAAGGTCAATTCAGCCGGAAAACTGAGCGTACGCGGGGCCCGCGTGCACAATCTGCGAGACGTCGACCTCGACATCCCGCGCGATTCGCTGGTGGTCTTCACGGGCCTGAGCGGCTCGGGAAAGTCGAGCCTCGCCTTCGACACGATCTTCGCCGAGGGCCAGCGCCGTTACGTCGAGAGCCTGAGCGCCTACGCCCGCCAGTTCCTCGGCCAGGTCGACCGGCCCGACGTCGATTTCATCGAGGGCCTGAGCCCGGCGGTGAGCATCGACCAGAAGTCGACGAACCGCAACCCGCGCTCGACCGTCGGCACCATCACCGAGATCTACGACTACATGCGCCTGCTCTGGGCGCGCATCGGCATCGCGCACTGCCCCGTCTGCGGCGAGGTCATCTCCGCCCAGACGGTGCAGCAGATCGCCGACCAGCTCATGGAGCTCGAGACGGGCATCCGCTACCAGGTGGTCAGCCCGGTCATCTCGCAGAAGAAGGGCGAGTTCGTCGACCTCTTCAAAGAGCTGGCCGCGGGCGGGTACTCCCGCGCCGTCGTCGACGGCGACACGATCCAGCTGAACGATCCGCCCAAGCTGAAGAAGCAGTTCAAGCACGACATCTCGGTGGTCGTCGACCGCCTGGTGGCCGGCCCCGACATCCTGAGCCGGCTGACCGACTCGCTTGAGACCGCACTGCGCCTCACCGACGGCATCGTGCAGGTCAACTACGTCGACGCCGACGGGCCGGATGCGTGGCAGACCTTCAGCGAGAAGCTGAGCTGCCCGAACCAGCACCCGATCCAGCTCACCGAGATCGAGCCGCGCACCTTCTCGTTCAACGCTCCGTTCGGCGCGTGCCCCGAGTGCTCCGGCCTCGGCACCCGCATGTCCGTCGACGCCGACCTGCTGCTCGGCGACCCCGAGCTGAGCATCAACGAGGGTGTGCTCATCCCGTGGTCCACCCAGGGCAAGGGCCTCTACAACTACTACGACAAGCTGCTGCAGGGCCTCGCCCGTGACCTCAAGTTCGACCTCAGCACGCCGTGGAACGAACTCAGCAAGACGGTGCAGGAGGCCGTGCTGCGGGGCGACAACTTCGAGGTGCGGGTGAAGTGGAAGAACCGGTTCGGCCGCGAGATGAGCTACACCTCAGGGTTCGAGGGCGTCGTGCCCTACATCGAGCGCCAGTACCTGCAGGCCGAGACCGACAACCAGCGCGCCCGCTGGGCCGAATACCTGCGCGAGGTCGCCTGCCCGGTCTGCAACGGCAAGAGGTTGAAGCCCGAGGTTCTCGCCGTTCTGGTGAACGGCCACAGCATCGCCGACGTCACCGACATCAGCCTCTCCGACGCGCAGGACTTCATGGCGGCGCTCACCCTGACCGACCGCGAAGCCCACATCGCCGCGCAGGTGCTGCGGGAGATTCGGCTGCGGCTCGACTTCCTCATCCAGGTCGGCCTCAACTACCTGAACCTGGCCCGCGCGGCAGCATCCCTGAGCGGTGGCGAGGCCCAGCGCATCCGCCTGGCGACCCAGATCGGATCGGGCCTCACGGGCGTGCTCTACGTGCTCGACGAGCCGAGCATCGGCCTGCACCAGCGCGACAACCGGCGCCTCATCGAGACCCTGGTCAAGCTGAAGAACCTCGGCAACACGCTGATCGTCGTCGAGCACGACGAAGACACCATCCGCACGGCCGACTGGGTCGTCGACATCGGCCCCGGCGCCGGTGTCAACGGCGGCAAGGTCGTGCACTCCGGTTCGTACGAGGGGCTGCTGAAGAACACCGAGAGTCTGACCGGTGACTACCTGTCCGGGCGCAAGTCGATCGACGTTCCCGATCGTCGGCGGCCGCTCGACCCGAACCGCGAGATCGTCGTGGTCGGCGCCGAGGCGAACAACCTGAAGAACGTGACCGTCGCCTTCCCGCTCGGCACCTTCATCGCGGTCACCGGCGTGAGTGGTTCCGGCAAGTCGAGCCTCGTCAACGACATCCTGTACCGGGTGCTCGCCAACAGGCTGAACGGGGCGCGCAAGCTGCCCGGCAAGCACAAGCGCGTGACCGGGCTCGAGAACCTCGACAAGGTCGTGCACGTCGACCAGAATCCGATCGGCCGCACACCGCGCTCGAACCCGGCGACGTACACGGGCGTCTTCGACCGCATCCGCACCCTCTTCTCCGAGACGATCGAGGCGAAGACCCGCGGCTATCAGCCCGGGCGATTCAGCTTCAACGTCAAGGGGGGCCGCTGCGAGGCCTGCTCGGGCGACGGCACGATCAAGATCGAGATGAACTTCCTGCCCGACGTCTACGTCGCCTGCGAGGTCTGCGGGGGAGCGCGCTACAACCGCGACACGCTGACCGTGCACTACAAGGGCAAGAACATCGCCGAGGTGCTCGACATGCCGATCGCCGAGGCGGCCGAATTCTTCGAGCCGATCGGCGCCATCCACCGCTTCCTGAAGACGCTCGTCGAGGTCGGGCTCGGCTATGTGCGGCTCGGCCAGAGTGCGACGACCCTGTCGGGCGGCGAGGCGCAGCGCGTCAAGCTGGCGACCGAGCTGCAGAAACGCTCGAACGGGCGGTCGGTCTACGTGCTCGACGAACCGACCACCGGTCTGCACTTCGAAGACGTGCGAAAGCTCCTGCTGGTGCTGAACGGCCTGGTCGACAAGGGCAACACGGTGATCGTCATCGAGCACAACCTCGACGTGATCAAGAGCGCCGACTGGCTCATCGACCTCGGGCCCGAGGGCGGTTCGGGCGGGGGCAAGGTGCTCGCGACAGGCACACCCGAGCAGCTCGCGAAGGTCAAGAAGAGCTTCACCGGGTTCTTCCTGAAAGAGATCCTGGATGCGGAGGAAGGCACACGGCGAAAGGCGTCATGACCGACACCGTCAGCTATCGCCCGAAGGCGGGGGAGATCCCCACCCAACCGGGCGTGTACCGTTTTCGCGACGCCAACAAGCGCGTGCTGTACGTCGGCAAGGCGCAGAACCTGCGTGCCCGGCTGAGCAACTACTTCGCGCCGCTCCGCAGCCTGCACGAGCGCACCCGTCGCATGGTGACCACCGCGTCGAGCGTGGAATGGACGGTCGTCGGCACCGACGTCGAGGCCCTGCAGCTCGAGTACACGTGGATCAAGGAGTTCGACCCGCCGTTCAACGTCAAGTTCCGCGACGACAAGAGCTACCCGTTCATGGCGATCACCCTGGCCGACGAGGCACCGCGGGTGATGGTCACCCGCAACCAGAAGATCAAGGGTGCCAAGTACTTCGGCCCGTACCCGAAGATCTGGGCCGTGCACGACACGATCGACCTGATGATCAAGGCGTTCCCGATCCGCACCTGCTCGGATTCGAGTTACAAGAAGGCGATGCAGACCGGTCGGCCCTGCTTCCCCGGCCAGATCGGCCGGTGCGGTGGCCCCTGTTCGGGCAAGGTCACGATCGAGGAGCACCGCGAGCTCGTCAACGACTTCATCGCGTTCATGAACGGGCACGACAAGCGGTTCGTCACCGAGACGACGAAGCGGATGCGCGAAGCCTCAGAGGCGCAGGAGTACGAGAAGGCGGCCCGCTTCCGCGACCAGCTGCAGGCGCTCGACGCCGTTCTCGAGAAGAGCACCGTCGTGCTGGCCGACAGCGTCGACACCGACCTCTTCGGCATCGAGCACGACGAGCTCGCGGCGGCGGTGCAGCAGTTCATCGTGCGCGGCGGCCGCATCCGGGGCGTGCGCGCATGGATGGTCGACAAAGAACTCGACCTGACCACCGCAGAACTCGTCGACTCCATTCTGCAGACCGCCTATGAGGGCCTCGTTCCTCCGCGGGAAATCATCGTGCCCGACCTGCCCGACGACGCCCGCGAGCTCGAACAGTGGCTCTCCGAACGCCGCGGCACCTCCAAGGTCACCCTGAAGACCGCGCAGCGCGGGGAGAAGGCCGCGCTGATGCAGACGGCGACCCTCAACGCGAAGAACGCGCTCATGCTGTACAAGATGCGCCGCAGCAGCGACTTCGTCGCCCGCACGGAGGCGCTCACCGACATCCAGAACGGGCTCGGGATGCCCGACGCACCGCTTCGCATGGAGTGCTTCGACGTCTCCCACCTCGGCGGCACGAACGTCGTCGCCTCGATGGTGGTCTTCGAAGACGGCCTCGCCCGTAAAGACCAGTACCGCCGGTTCACCATCCCGGAGACGACCGACGACACCGACTCGATCTACCAAGTCATCACGAGGCGGCTGGCCTATCTCGAGGAGGGGTCGGAGCGGAGCGAATCCGACACCGCAGCGAAGAAGTTCTCGTACCCGCCGAACCTGCTGATCGTCGACGGCGGCCAGCCCCAGGTGCAGGCGGCCGCGCGGGCCCTGCGGGAGTCGGGCGTGCAGGGCATCTTCCTCGCGGGGCTCGCCAAACGGCTCGAAGAGATCTGGCTGCCCGACGACGACTACCCCGTCATTCTGCCGCGTGGCAGCGAGGCGCTCTTCCTGCTGCAGCGCATCCGCGACGAGGCCCACCGTTTCGCGATCACGCACCAGCGCGCCCGGCGCAAACGCGACATCCATTCGGTGCTCTCGGAGATCCCCGGCCTCGGCCCCGCGCGCGTCAAGACCCTGCTGAAGGAGTTCGGCTCGGTCTCGAAGCTGAAGGAGGCGACGCCCGAGCAGATCGCCGAGGTGAAGGGTGTCGGCCCCACGCTCGCGGCCACGATCCACCAGCAGCTCCGCGCCTGAGCATGCCCCGGCCCGATAGTCTTGAAGCATGACACCCGAGACCGCTGGGCAGCAGGAAGTGCTCATCGTGACCGGCATGTCGGGTGCCGGTCGCTCGACGGTGGCGAATGCCCTCGAAGACCTCGGCTGGTATGTTGTCGACAACCTGCCGCCGCAGATGCTGCGCCCGCTCGTCGACCTCGCCGAGCACGCCGGCTCCACGCTGCCGCGCCTGGCCGCCGTCGTCGACGTGCGCGGGCGTGACTTCTTCGCCGACCTGCAGGAGATCATCCAGGCTCTCCGCAGCGGAATCCAGCTGCGCGTGGTGTTCCTCGAAGCGACCGACTCCGCACTGGTGCGGCGCTTCGAGCAGGTGCGCCGGCCGCACCCCCTGCAGGGCGATGGAACGCTGCTCGACGGTATCGGGGCCGAGCGCGCGCGCATGACGGCCATCCGCGAGTCGAGCGACATCATCATTGACACCTCCGACCTGAACATCCACCAGCTCGCGAACGCCGTGCAGGAGCGCTTCTCCGCCGTCGACACAGCCGGGGTGCAGGTCACGATCATGAGCTTCGGCTTCAAGTACGGCGCCCCGGCCGACGCCGACGCGATGGCCGACTGCCGCTTCATCCCGAACCCCTTCTGGATTCCTGAGCTGAAAGACAAGACGGGCCTCGACGCCGAGGTCAGCGAGTACGTGCTCGGCCAGCAGGGCGCCGAAGATTTCATCGAGAACTACGCCAAGGCGCTGGCACCTGTGCTCGCCGGCTACCAGCGCGAGAACAAACGCCACGCCACAATTGCCATAGGCTGCACGGGCGGCAAACACCGCTCGGTCGCCGTGGCTCGCAGGCTGGCAGACCTGGTCAGCACGAATCCCGGCGTTGTGGTGAGTGTCAAACACCGCGACCTCGGTCGCGAATAGTCTCAGCCCCACACCCCCACGAGGGAACTGTGCTGCTGACGAAGGAGATGGAAGAGATTGGCCCTCACCGCCGATGTCAAGAACGAACTGACAGAAGTCGTTGTCAGCAGAACCTCAGCACGCGCGGCTGAACTCGCGACCATACTGCGTTTCGCCGGCGGCCTGCACCTCATCTCGGGGCGCATCGCGATCGAATCCGAACTCGACACTCCTGAGCTTGTGAAGCGGGTGCGCAAAGACCTCGCCGAACTCTACGGAGTGCGGGGCGACGTTCAGCTGGTCTCGGCCTCCGGTGTGCGCCGCGGCAGCTACTACCTCGTGCGGGTGCTCGAGGGCGGCGAGACGCTCGCGCGTCAGACGGGGCTTCTGGATGCTCGGCGGCGCCCCATCCGCGGCCTCCCCAACCGGCTCACCACGGGCTCCATCGACGAGCTCGGTGCCGTCTGGCGCGGGGCCTTCCTCGCCCAGGGCTCTCTGACTGACCCCGGCCGCTCCGCAGCCCTCGAGGTGGTGTGCCCCGGGAACGAGGCCGCCATGGCCCTGGTCGGCGCCGCCGCCCGCCTGCACGTGGCGGCCAAGGCCCGCGAGGTGCGGGGCGTGCACCGCGTCGTCATCCGCGACGGCGAGGCCATCGCCTCGATGCTCGGCCTGATGGGCGCGAAGAAGTCCGTCGCCCGCTGGGAGGAGATGCGCCAGCGCCGCGAGGTGCGCGCCACGGCGAACCGCCTGGTGAACTTCGACGACGCGAACCTGCGCCGATCGGCCCAGGCCGCGGTCGCTGCCTGCTCCCGTGTCGAACGGGCCCTCGAGATCATCGGCGACGAGGTCCCCGAGCACCTGCGCTATGCCGGTGAACTCCGCCTGAACTTTCGGGACGCGAGCCTCGACGAGCTGGGCCACCACGCCGACCCGCCCATGACGAAAGACGCGATCGCCGGGCGCATCCGGCGCCTGCTCGCGATGGCCGACAAGAAGGCACTCGACCTCGGCATCCCCGGCACAGACGCCAACCTGCCGCCCGATCTCGACGACTGACGGATTCATTAGACTGAATGAGACCACGTACAAGGAGAAAATGATGGCTGAATACACCCTTCCAGACCTTCCCTACGACTACGCAGCGCTCGAGCCGCACATCAGTGCGACCATCATGCAGCTGCACCACGACAAGCACCACGCGACCTATGTCGCCGGTGCCAACACGGCGAACAGCGCTCTCGCCGACGCCCGTGACAAGGGCGACCTCGCCGCCGTCAACAAGTTCGAGAAAGACCTGGCGTTCAACCTCGGTGGCCACGTCAACCACTCCATCTTCTGGACCAACCTCACCCCCGACACCAGCGAGCCCACCGGCGCCCTGGCCGAGGCGATCGGCGCCGACTTCGGCGACCTCGAGAAGTTCAAGGCCCACTTCACGGCTGTGGCGCTCGGCGTGCAGGGCTCGGGCTGGTCGGTTCTGGCCTACGACGTGCTCGGCCAGAAGCTCAGCATCTTCCAGCTCTTCGACCAGCAGGGCAACGTGCCGTTCGGCCTCGTTCCGCTGCTCATGCTCGACGTCTGGGAGCACGCCTACTACATCGACTACAAGAACGTTCGCGCCGACTACATCAAGGCGTTCTGGAACATCGTGAACTGGGAGAACGTGGCCGCACGCTACGCCGCAGCGACCGAGAAGACGAACGGCCTGCTGGTACTGTCATAGCGACACCGTGGCGGGCGCTCCAGCGAGGGCCCGCCACCTCTTCTCCACTGGCCGAACGCCAGACAACACCACATCCAGCCCCGCGGGGCCACACTCACAGGAGCACTACGTGTCTGTAAAGATCGGCATCAACGGCTTCGGCCGCATCGGCCGTAACTACTTCCGAGCAGCCCTCGCCAAGGGCAGCGACATCGAGATCGTCGCGGTCAACGACCTCACCGACAACAAGGCCCTCGCCCACCTGCTCAAGTACGACACCATCGGCGGCCGCCTCGACGCCACCGTCGAGCTCGACGGTGACAACATCGTCGTCAACGGCAAGCCGATCCTCGTTCTGGCCGAGCGCGACCCCGCCAACCTCCCGTGGGGCGAGCTGGGTGTCGACATCGTCATCGAGTCCACTGGTCGCTTCACGAAGTCGGCGGATGCCCGCAAGCACATCGAGGGTGGCGCCAAGAAGGTCATCGTCTCCGCTCCCGCGACCGGCGACGATGTCGCCACGCTGGTGCTGGGTGTCAACGAGGGAACCTACGACCCGGCCATCCACGACATCATCTCGAACGCCTCCTGCACCACGAACTGCCTCGCGCCGCTGGCCAAGGTCTTCATGGACAACTTCGGCATCGAGCGTGGCCTCATGACCACCGTTCACGCCTACACCGCCGACCAGAACCTGCAGGACGGGCCGCACAGCGACCTCCGCCGTGCACGTGCAGCTGCGGCCAACATCATCCCGACGTCGACCGGTGCCGCCAAGGCGCTCGGCCTCGTCATCCCCGAGCTCGTCGGCAAGCTCGACGGTTACGCCCTCCGCGTTCCGGTCACCACCGGTTCGATCACCGACCTCACGATCGAGACGGCCACGCCCGTCACCGTCGCGCAGGTCAACGAGGCGTACAAGAACGCCGCTGAGGGTGAGCTGAAGGGCATCCTGAAGTACACCGAAGACGAGATCGTCTCGAGCGACATCGTCGGCGACCCGCACTCCTCGATCTTCGACGCCGGCCTGACCAAGGTCATCGGCAACCAGGTCAAGGTCGCCTCGTGGTACGACAACGAGTGGGGCTACTCCAACCGCCTCGTCGACATCACCGAGTACGTCGCAGCCAAGCTGTAACCGCAACCAGAAACACGAGAAGTGACGATACGAACGCTTGACTCCCTCGGGTCGCTCGACGGCAAGACCGTCATCATCCGCTGCGACCTGAATGTCCCCGTGAAAGACGGCGTCATCACCGACGACGGGCGTATTCGGGCGTCGCTTCCCACGCTTCAGGCCCTGGCCTCCCAGGGCGCCAAGGTGGTCATTGTGAGCCACCTCGGTCGCCCTGAGGGGGCGCCTGAGGCGAAGTACAGCCTCGGCCCCGTCGCGGCGCGGCTCTCCGAGCTGCTCGATGAGCCGGTCGCCTTCGCCGAAGACACGGTTGGCGCGTCGGCTCAGGATGCCGCGGCCACCCTCGCGGGCGACGGCACCTTCCTCCTTCTGGAGAACCTCCGGTTCAACCCGGGGGAGACCTCGAAGGACGACGCCGAGCGCCGGGCCTTCGCCCAGCAGCTCGCCGACTTCGCCGATGTCTTCGTCTCCGACGGATTCGGTGTCGTGCACCGCAAGCAGGCGAGCGTCTACGAGCTCGCCGAAATGCTGCCGAGCGCGGCTGGGCTTCTGATCGAGACCGAACTCGGCGTGCTCGAGAAGCTCACCGAGAAGCCGACCCGGCCCTACGCCGTCGTGCTCGGCGGGTCGAAGGTCTCCGACAAGCTCGGGGTCATCGGCCATCTGCTGCCGAAGGTCGACTCGCTGCTGATCGGTGGTGGCATGCTCTTCACCTTCCTCGCCGCCCAGGGTTACCAGGTCGGTGCGAGCCTGCTCGAGAAGGACCAGATCGACACGGTGAAGGGCTACCTCGAGAAGGCTGCAGAGCTCGGTGTGAAGATCGTTCTGCCGACCGACGTCGTCGTGGCGTCGAAGTTCGGTGCAGACGCCGAGCACACCGTCACCAGCGCCGAGACCATCGAAGAGACGCCGTTCGGCCAGAGTGGCCTCGGGCTCGACATCGGGCCCGAGACGGCGGCCACGTTCGCCGGCATCATCGAGTCCGCACACACCGTCTTCTGGAACGGCCCGATGGGCGTGTTCGAGCTGGCTCCCTTCGCCGAGGGAACCCGATCCATTGCCGCAGCCCTCACCGAGGTCGACGGCCTCGGCGTGGTCGGCGGCGGCGACTCCGCCGCGGCGGTTCGCGCCCTCGGCTTCACCGACGACCAATTCGGTCACATCTCCACGGGCGGCGGTGCGAGCCTCGAATTCCTCGAGGGCAAGCGCCTGCCCGGCCTCGACGTTCTCGGATGGACAGCATGACGAACCGCACCCCCCTCATCGCCGGCAACTGGAAGATGAATCTCGACCACCTGCAGTCGATCGCCTTCGTGCAGAAGCTCGCGTGGAGCCTGAAAGACGCTGCGCACAGCTTCGACGATGTCGAGGTCGCCATCTTCCCGCCGTTCACCGACCTCCGTTCGGTGCAGACGCTGGTCGCCGCCGACAAGCTCGAACTCGCCTATGGCGGTCAGGATGTCTCGGCTCACGACTCCGGTGCATACACCGGCGAGATCTCGGGCCAGTTCCTGGCCAAGCTCGACTGCGCCTACGTCATCATCGGGCACTCGGAGCGGCGCACCCTGCACAACGAGACCGACGAGCAGATCGGGGCCAAGGTCGCTGCCGCGCTCAAGAACGGTCTCGTTCCCGTGCTCTGCGTCGGCGAGACGGCCGAAGACCTCGAGAAGTTCGGCCCGAGCGCCGTGCCGGTCGCGCAGTTGAAGGCCGCCCTCGCCGGTGTCGCCTCCGACGCGAACATCGTCGTCGCCTACGAGCCGGTCTGGGCCATCGGATCGGGCCAGGCCGCAACGCCAGACCAGGCCGAGCAGGTCTGCGCCGCTCTCCGCGCAGAGCTCGCCGACACGTTGAGCGCCGAAACGGCTGCGGCCACCCGCATCCTGTACGGCGGTTCCGTCAAGTCGGGCAACATCGCGGGGTTCATGCGCGAGCCCAACGTCGACGGCGCCCTCGTGGGTGGCGCGAGCCTCGACCTCGACGAATTCAGTGCGATCGTGCGCTACAAGAAGCACGTCGGAGTGTAGCAAATCTCGTTTTCAGCACGGCCACGGTATACTCAGACGTGGTCGTGCGGGGGCTGACCGTCTTCCGTCTTGTGTGAAAGGTAACCGTTGCAAATCCTCCAGGTCGTCTTGCAGGTTCTGCTCGGCATAACCAGTCTGCTTCTGACTCTTCTGATCCTGCTCCACCGCGGTCGCGGCGGCGGGCTCTCAGACATGTTCGGCGGTGGCGTCACCTCCAACCTCGGTGCGTCCGGCGTCGCTGAACGCAACCTCAACCGCATCACGGTGATCCTCGGCCTCGTCTGGGTCGCCTGCATCATCGTGCTCGGTCTCATCACCAAGTTCGACTCGGGAAGCTAGGGGAAATCATGGCATCAGGCGGCAGCGCCATCAGGGGTTCGCGCGTCGGCGCCGGCCCCATGGGCGAACAGGATCGTGGGTACCACGCCGATCGCATCAAGATCTCGTACTGGGATGCGCTCGGCAACGAGACCGTTCGGTACTTCGCAGCGAACCTTCCCCTCGAAGAGATCCCCGAGACCATCGACTCCCCGCAGTCGGGTCTGCCGGCCGGGCGCGACCAGTTGAACCCACCGTCGGTCGCAAAGCTCGAGCCCTACAAGACGCACCTCGCCTACGTGAAGGAGCGTCGCACCGAAGAAGAGGCAGCGCAACTCCTCGAAGACGCCCTGGCCCAGCTCCGCGCCCGCCGCGGCACGGCTGCGCCCACCACGAAGTAGGCGCGTCAGGCACCACCAACGAAGAAGGGCCGGAGAGATGATCTCCGGCCCTTCTTCGTTGCGGTGATGAATGTCAGTAGGAGGGGGCGATCAGGTTCTCGGGAACCTGGGCCGCAGCATCCTGATCGACGAAGAAGACCGTGCGCCGACGACCCTCGGCACCGGCGGCCGGCACCTCTTCGATCGATGCGCCAGCGAGAGCCAGGCCGAGCGGCGAAGCCTTGTCGGTGCCGGCCATGACGAGCCAGACGCGGTCGGCCGACCGGATCACCGGCAACGTCAGGCTGAGACGGAGCGGCGGCGGCTTGGGGGAGTTCCGTACGGCGATGACGGTCTTCTCGGTCTCGGTGATGCCTTCGAGCCCGGGAAAGAGAGAGGCGATGTGACCATCGGGGCCGACGCCCAGGAACATGATGTCGAACCGGGGGTAGAGAGCACCGTCGGGGGCTGCCGCCTCGAGCTCGGCTGCATAGGCCGCAGCGGCCTCGTCGATGTCAGCGATCTCGTCTGACGAGGCGAAAGCGTGCACCTTCGCCTCGTCGACGGGAATGTAGTCGAGCAGCGCCTCACGAGCCTGCCCGTCGTTTCGGTCGGAGCTGCCTGCCTCGACGAACCGCTCGTCGCCCCACCAGAAGCTGATGCGCTTCCAGTCGACGTTGTTCTGGGCCGGGGAGTTGCGGATGGCGGCCAGAACGGCCGTGTTCACACTCCCACCGCTCAGCACGACATGAGCCTCGTCGTTCTCGTCGAGAATGTCGATGATCTTCGTGATGAAGCGGGCGGCAACGGCTCCCGCAAGGGAGTCCTTGTCGGGGTGGACCAGAACGCGGCGATCGGTTGTCATGAAATTCAGCCCTATTTGCTACTCAAGACCGGCTCTGAAAGCCGACATCGGTCGTTTCGAACAGTTCCGCAAGCCCTACGGAGATCACTTCACCATACAGGTCGTCGGGGTCGAGCCTGCGCAGCTCCTCTGCGAGACAGTCGCGGAGGTTGCGGCGGGGCAGAGCCAGGTCGTGGGTGGGCTGGTTGGGCTGGATCAGCGTGGCGACGTTCGGGATCTCGCGCACCAGTTCGATCTCGCCCGAGGCCCGAATGAGCTTGACGCTGTGGATGCCGCTTGATCCGTTCGCCCGCTTGGTCAGCCCGTAGGTGACCGGCGCTTCGAGCTGGTGGCCGAGCCAGGCGGCGAGCAGCAGCGTCGACGGTGAGTCCGACGCGCCCTGCACCTCCACCGAGAGCACCGGCTCGAACGGGGGCTGGTCGAGCACCGCGGCGAGCTGCGCCCGCCACAGGGTCAACCGCGTCCACGCGAAGTCCGTGTCGCCCGGGGCGTAGGTCTCCGAGAGCCGGATGAGGGATTCCACCGGGTTGGGGTGGTTCGAGGCATCCGTGATCCGTCGCTGGGCGATGCGGCCGAGGCTCGAGGTCGACGCCTTGTCGGGCGACTCACCGGGCCACCACACCACGACGGGTGCGTCAGGCAGGAGCAGGCCGGTGACCAGCCCCTCTTCGTCGGAGGCTGCGGCGCCGTACGCCTTCAGCAGCACGACCTCGCTCGCGCCGGCGTCGCCGCCCACGCGGATCTGGGCGTCGAGGCGAGCACCCCGGCCCGTGCGGGCGCCGTCGGACTCGGTGTCGGTCGAGACCACGATGACGCGCATCGGGTGCTCGCGCGAAGCGTCGTTGGCGGCCTCGATGGCCTCCTCCTCGGCCCCGAGGCTCGTACGGATGACGAGCGTCAGAACGCGGCCGAGGGCGACGGCGCCGCCCTCCTCGCGGATCTTGACGAGCGCCTTCGAGATCTTGCTGGTATTGGTGTCGGGAAAGTCGACGATCACGGGCGTCTCCAGGTTCTTCCGTCGCGGGCGAGCAGTTCATCGGCAGAGTCGGGGCCCCAGGTACCGGGCCGGTACTGGTCGGGCTGGCCCTGGGTTGCCCAGTACTCCTCGATCGGGTCGAGGATCTTCCACGACAGCTCCACCTCCTGGTGGCGCGGGAAGAGGGGCGGGTCGCCCAGCAGAACGTCGAGGATGAGACGTTCGTAGGCCTCGGGGGAGGCCTCCGTGAACGCGTGGCCGTATCCGAAGTCCATCGTCACGTCACGCACCTGCACACCGGCGCCGGGAACCTTCGAACCGAACCGGATCGTCACGCCCTCGTCGGGCTGCACGCGGATCACCAGGGCGTTCGAGCCGAGCTCAGAGGTCTGGCTCTCTGCGAACAGGTGCTGCGGAGCGCGCTTGAAGACGACGGCGATCTCGGTGACGCGTCGACCGAGGCGCTTGCCTGCGCGCAGGTAGAACGGCACGCCGTCCCAGCGGCGGGTTCCGATGTCGATGCGCAGAGCGGCATACGTCTCGGTGGTCGACTGCGGGTTCATGCCGTCTTCTTCGAGGAAGCCCGGCACGTACTCACCGCCCTGCCAACCGCTCGAGTACTGGCCACGGGCCGTCGAGTGCGAGAGGTCCTTCGGCAGCTTGACGGCCGCGAGCACCTTCTCCTTCTCGGCACGCAGGTCGGCGGCGTTGAACGAGATGGGCTCCTCCATGGCCGTCAGCGCCATGAGCTGCAGCAGGTGGTTCTGGATCACGTCGCGTGCCGCGCCGATGCCGTCGTAGTACCCGGCCCGGCCACCGACGCCGATGTCCTCGGCCATGGTGATCTGCACGTGGTCGACGTAGTTGCCGTTCCAGATGGGTTCGTACAGCTGGTTCGCGAAGCGCAGCGCGAGGATGTTCTGCACCGTCTCCTTGCCCAGGTAGTGGTCGATGCGGAACACGTCATCGGGGGCGAACACCGACTCCACGACGTCGTTCAGTTCGCGGGCGGTCTTCAGGTCGCTGCCGAACGGCTTCTCGATGACGACGCGTCGCCACTGGCCGGGCTCCGGGCGGGCGAGCCCCGAACGGCGGAGCTGCTCGGTGACGAGCGGGAAGGCCTTCGGCGGAATCGAGAGGTAGAACGCATGGTTGCCCATCGTGCCGCGCGAGGAGTCGAGCTCGTCGATGACCTCCTTGAGGTGCTCGAACGCCGAGTCGTCGTCGAACTCACCCGAGACGAACCGGATGCCCTCCGAGAGCTGGCGCCAGACATCCTCGTCGAACGGGGTGCGGGCGTACTCCTTGACGGAGTCGTGCACGACCCGCTCGAAGTCCTGGTCCTCCCAGTCGCGCCGGGCGAACCCGACGAGCGAGAAGCCCGGTGGCAGGAGCCCCCGGCTGGCCAGATCGTAGACCGCTGGCATGAGCTTCTTGCGTGACAGGTCGCCCGTGACACCGAAGATGATGAGGGCGCTGGGCCCCGCGATCCGGTTGAGGCGGCGGTCAGACGGAAGTCTCAGCGGGTTGAAATCCGGGGTGATTTCTACCGGTGGCATCGTGCTCCTTGCGTGTGCGCTTGGTGTGTGGGGGCCGGCGCCCGGAGAGCGAACGCCGGCCGGTGAAGCGGGGTGCCTAGGTGATCGCGTCGAACAGACGCGAGACCTCGGCGCGATCGGTGAGGTTCAGCCGCAGAACCGGCCGACCGTGCTGCTCGAGAACGCTGGCGTCACCCGCGGCCTGGGCCTGGATGAGCTGGCCGAGCGTGAACGGTCGACCCGGCACGGCCAGATCGCTGGGTGCGTTCTCGGTGATCTGCAGGAAGGTGCCGACGGCAGGCCCGCCCTTGTGGAACTGGCCCGTCGAGTGCAGGAACCGGGGGCCCCAGCCGAACGTCACCGGTCGGTCGACCTTCGCGGCGACGGCATCCCGAAGCTCGGCGAGCTGGGGGAGTGCGAGCCGGTCGACGTAGGCCTGGATCGACACGTAGCCGTCACCGGGCGTCTCGGCCACGAGGGCTGCGACGGCGGAGGCGATCGTGTCGACGCCGGCCAGAACGGACGCCGTGCCCCGCACCTCGATGCCGCCGTCGGTGAAGACCGGCGCCTCGGGCTCGGGACGGGCATCCAGCAGGCCGCGTGTTGCGACCTTCGCCGACTCCACGTCGGGCTGGTCGAACGGGTTGATGCCGAGCAGGTGACCAGCGACAGCGACGGCGTACTCCCAGGTCAGCAGCAGCCCGCCGAGCGAACCGCTGACCAGGATCTCGCCCTCGTGGCGGTGGGCCGGCAGCAGGTGGAACTGGTCGGCCTCCTTCACGAGCCGAACGACCTGGAGGTCGTCGAGACCCTCCGCGAGTTCGGGCGACGCCGTGTCGAGCACGACGGGAAGCAGGCCGCGGCCGATCTTTCCCGTCGACTCGGCGATCAGCTGTTCGGCCCAGTCGGCGAACCCGACGATGTGCGTGCCATCAGAGACGATGCCGAGCTTGTTCTTCAGCGGTGTCGTACCGGCGATCGCAGCACCCAGGATGAGACCCGGGTTGTCGGCGTCGTCGGTCGCCAGGTAGAGCTCGATGGCCTCTGCCTCGTCGAGCAGCTCGCCGAGGTCGGCACCGGCGAGTCCCGACGGAACCAGACCGAAGGCGGTGAGCGCCGAGTAGCGCCCGCCCACGTTCGGGTCGGCGAGGAAGACGCGGTAACCGGCCTCCCTCGCCGAGGCCTCGAGCGGCGAACCGGGGTCGGTCACCACGACGATGCGTTCGGCCGGGTCGATTCCGCTGTCGCGGAAGGCCTGCTCGTAGATGCGCAGCTGGCTGTCGGTCTCGACCGTCGAGCCCGACTTCGACGAGACGACGAGAACGGATGTCGCGAGCCGGTCGTTCAGGGCGGCCTCGACCTGAGTCGGGGCCGTCGAGTCCAGCACCGTCAGCTCGACGCCGGCGGTGCGCGTGATGACCTCGGGCGCGAGGGACGAGCCACCCATGCCCGCGAGCACGACGTGGTTCACCCCCTTCGCGACGAGGTCGTCCCGCAGGGCCGCGATCTCGGCGACGAGCGGACGGGAGACCGAGACGGCCTCCGTCCACCCGAGGCGCTTCGAGGCCTCGGCCTCGGCCTCAGCGCCCCAGAGCACCGGGTCGAGACCCGTGATGCTCGAGGCGACGAGGTCGTCGACCAGCTGCGGAACGTGGGTGTCGACCGCAACAGCGGCCGCCCCACTCACATGGACCCTTACGCTCACTTCGCGGCATCCAGAGCCGTCTGTACGGTCTCGAGCAGTTCGTTCCACGAAACGATGAACTTCTCGACGCCCTCCTTCTCGAGCAGCTCGGTGACCTCGGCGTAGGAGATGCCCTGCGCGGCGATCGCGTCGAGCACCTTGTTCGCCTGGGCGTAGCTGCCGGCGATCGTGTTGCCGGTGATCACGCCGTGGTCGAACGTCGCGTCGAGGGTCTTCTCGGGCATGGTGTTGACGACCTCGGGTGCGGCGAGCTCGACCACGTAGGTCGTGTCGGGAACCTCGGGGTCTTTGACACCGGTGGATGCCCAGAGCGGGCGCTGCTTGTTGGCACCGGCCTCGAGCAGCACCTTCGCGCGCTCGGTGTCGAAGGCCTGCTCGAAGACCTCGTAGGCGAGCTGGGCGTTCGCGACGCCCGCCTTGCTCTTGAGGGCGAGGGCGTCGTCGGTGCCGATGGCCACGAGGCGCTTGTCGATCTCCGTGTCGACGCGCGACACGAAGAAGGAGGCGACGGAGTGGATCTTCGACAGGTCTTCGCCGTTCGCCTGGGCCTGCTCGAGGCCGGCGAGGTAGGCGTTGATGACGTCGCGGTAGCGCTCGAGGCTGAAGATCAGGGTGACGTTCACGCTGATGCCGGCCGCGATGGTGGCCGTGATGGCCTCGAGGCCCTCGATCGTCGCGGGGATCTTGATCAGCACGTTCTCTTTGTCGACCTTGTCGAACAGTTCCTTGGCCTGCTTGATCGTCGCCGCAGCGTCGTTCGCGAAGCCCGGCTCGACCTCGATCGAGACACGGCCGTCGAAGCCGTTCGTCGCGTCGTAGATCGGGCGGAAGATGTCGCAGCCCTGCGCGACGTCGCTCGTGGTGATCTCGAACACGGCGTCGGTGACGTTCGTGCCCTTCGCCGCGAGCTCGCGCACCTGCTCGTCGTACGCCTCGCCCTTGGCGAGGGCCGACGCGAAGATCGACGGGTTCGTGGTGACCCCGACGACGTTCTTCTCGGCGATGAGCTTCTGCAGGTTGTCGGTCTTCAGCCGCTCGCGCGACAGGTCGTCGAGCCAGATGCTGACGCCGACGGCAGAGAGCTGTGCGGTGGGAGTGGATTCTCGGGTATCGGTCATAGTGTGTGTCTCCTTGAAGAGGGGGGTCAGGTGAGTGAGGGCTACTTGAGGCCGTTGATCGAGACCTTGGCGGCCTCGATGGCGGCGCCGGTGGTCATGCCGAACTCACGGAACAGCGTCTTGTAGTCGGCAGAGGCGCCGAAGTGCTCGATCGAGACGCTCTTGCCGGCGTCGCCGACGTAGCCGCGCCAGGTCAGCGCGAGGCCGGCCTCGATCGACACACGGGCCTTGACGGCCGCGGGGAGCACCGACTCGCGGTACTCGGCGGTCTGCTCCTCGAACCACTCGAGGCACGGAGCCGACACGACGCGGGCGTTGATGCCGTCGGCCTTCAGCAGTTCGCGCGCATCGACGGCGATCTGAACCTCGGAGCCGGTCGCGATGAAGATCACGTCGGGGGTGCCGTTCGGAGCCTCGGCGAGCACGTAGGCGCCCTTCGAGGTGAACTTCGCCGAGGCGAACGTGTCTCCGGATGCCTCGCCCTCGCCGCGCTCGTACACCGGGATGTTCTGGCGGGTGAGCGCCAGCCCGGCCGGGCCCTTGCGGCGTTCGAGGATCGTCTTCCACGCGTAGGCGACCTCGTTCGCGTCACCGGGGCGCACGACATCCAGTCCCGGAATCGCGCGGAGCGCAGCGAGCTGCTCGATCGGCTGGTGCGTCGGACCGTCTTCGCCGAGGGCGACGGAGTCGTGCGTCCACACGTAGATCGCGGGGGACTTCATCAGCGCAGCGAGACGCACGGGGGGCCGCATGTAGTCGCTGAAGATGAGGAAGGTGCCGCCGAACGGGCGGGTGTTGCCGTGCAGCACGATCCCGTTCAGGATCGAGCCCATGGCGTGCTCGCGGATGCCGAAGTGCAGCACACGGCCGTAGGGGTTGCCGGTCCACTCGTGGGTGGAACGCTCGGCGGGCACGAAGGATGCGCCCGACTCGATCGTCGTGTTGTTCGACTCGGCGAGGTCGGCCGAGCCGCCCCAGAACTCGGGCATGACGCCGGCGATCGCGTTGACGACCTTGCCGGAGGCAGCACGGGTCGAGACCTCTTTGCCTGCTTCGAAGCTCGGCAGGGCCTCTTCGAGACCGTCGGGCACATCGCCCTTCAGGATGCGGTCGAGCAGAACCTTCTTCTCGGGGTTCGCGGCGGCCCAGGCGTCGAAGCCGACCTGCCACTCCTCGTGGGCCGCGGTTCCGCGGGTGAGGGCCTCGCGGGTGTGGCTGATGACCTCGTCTGAGACGACGAACGTCTCGTCGGGGTTGAAGCCGAGCACCTCCTTGAGGCCGGCGAGCTCCTCTGCGCCGAGCGCCGATCCGTGGATCTTGCCGGTGTTCTGCTTCTTCGGGCTCGGCCACCCGATGATGGTCTTCAGGATGATCAGGCTGGGCTTGCTCGTCTCCGCCTTGGCAGCCTCGATCGCCTCGGCGAGCGACTGCACGTCTTCGACGTACTGGCCGGTCTTCTTCCAGTCGACGACCTGCACGTGCCAGTGCAGCGCCTCGTAGCGCGCCTTGACGTCTTCGGTGAAGGCGATGTTGGTGTCGTCTTCGATCGAGATCTGGTTGCTGTCGTAGAACGCGATCAGGTTGCCGAGCTCCTGGTGACCGGCGAGCGACGACGCCTCGTTGGTGACGCCCTCCTCCATGTCACCGTCGCCGGCGATCGTGTAGATGAAGTGGTCGAACGGGCTCGTGCCGGGTTCGGCATCCGGGTCGAAGAGGCCGCGCTCGAAGCGGGCGGCGTACGCGAAGCCGACGGCGGAGGCGAGGCCCTGGCCGAGCGGGCCGGTGGTGATCTCGACACCGTCGGTGTGGCCGTACTCCGGGTGGCCGGGCGTGAGGGAGCCCCAGGTGCGGAGCTTCTTCAGGTCGTCGAGCTCGAGGCCGTAGCCGCCCAGGTAGAGCTGGATGTAGAGCGTGAGCGAGCTGTGGCCCACCGAGAGGATGAAGCGGTCCCGGCCGATCCACTCGTTGTCGCTCGGGTCGCGACGCATCTCCTTCTGAAAGAGGAGGTAGGCCAGAGGGGCGAGGCTGATCGCCGTTCCCGGATGGCCGTTGCCGACCTTCTCCACAGCGTCAGCAGCGAGAACCTTCGCTGTGCTGACGGCCTTGTCGTCGATTGAATCCCACTGCAGTGATGCCACGAGGTTTAGAGCCCTTCTTCGGTTGCCGACGCGGTAGGAAGCCCGGACACCAATGAGCCGCAGGTGATTCCCACCTCGCTTCCAGTATAGAGATTCAGCAGTGCCGCCCGCCTGCCCGTGCCGACTTCTACGCGCCGTAAACTATGCTGGGGTGGGTATGTCGAGCGCAGTTAGAGGAGCAATGGACGTTGCTGTAGAAGGCCGAGTCGAGCGCCCGCGGATTTCCGTGGGCCAGAAGGCCAGGGCATACGTCGCACTGACGAAGCCGCGGGTCATGGAGCTGCTGCTCGTGACGACGGTTCCGGTGATGATCCTGGCGCAGGGGGGCATCCCGAACCTCTGGCTGGTCTTCGCGACCCTGATCGGCGGGGCTCTGAGCGCGGGCGGCGCCGGAGCGTTCAACTGCTACATCGACCGTGACATCGACCGGGTGATGAACCGCACCAAGTCCCGGCCGCTGGTCACCGGCGAACTCTCCGACCGCGAGGCGCTCGTCTTCGCCTGGGTGCTGGCCATCGGGTCGACGCTCTGGTTCGGGCTGCTGGTGAACTGGTTCACCGCGCTGCTCTCGGTCATCGCGATCTTCCTCTACGCGGTCGTCTACACGATCATCCTGAAGCGGCACACGTCGCAGAACATCATCTGGGGCGGAACCGCGGGCTGCATGCCCGTGCTGATCGGCTGGGCAGCGGTCACCAATTCGCTCGACTGGCCGGCGTGGATCCTGTTCGGCGTCATCTTCCTCTGGACACCGCCGCACTACTGGCCGCTGTCGATGCGCTACCGGGAGGACTACAAGTCCGTCGGTGTGCCGATGCTGGCGGTCGTTCGCGGGCAGTCGGTGGTGGGCCTGCAGACGATCCTCTACGCGTGGGCGACGGTGGCGTGCTCCCTGCTGCTCATCCCGGTGGCGTCGATGGGCATCGTGTACTCGGTCGCGGCGGTCGCCTCGGGCGGCTGGTTCATCTACGAGACGCACCGTCTCTACGGCGCGGCGATCCGCCACGGCTCTGTGAAGCCGATGCGCGTCTTCCACGCCTCGATCACCTACCTCACCATCCTCTTCCTGGCGATCGCGATCGACCCCCTCCTCCCCTTCTAGGGGAGCCTTTCGAAGAGGGGCGCGATGGATGCCACGGCCGCTTCATACTGCGTGCGATCGAAGATGAAGGGGCCGAAGGCGGAGTAGTCGCGATCCGAACGGTAGGGCTGACGGAACTTCTGCCAGCCGACGGTATCGGAGCTTGTCGCGACCTCGATCGCCAGCGGCCAGCAGGCCATCTCACCGCATTCGCAGCCAAGCGCGAAGACCCGATCACCGGCCGGATGTTCACCCAGCCAGTATGCGGCGGCCGAACCGAGACCGAAGACGGTCGGGAAGAGTCCGCCGTAGCCACCAGCCGGGTCCCACCCCCGGCCCACCTCGAACGCGGTAACCAGCGCGGTGAGTGGCGAACCGTCGATGACGGGCAGCACCTCCATCGCATTCATGTCGGCAGAGAACGCCGTGCGGTAGGTCAGAGTGTTGAGAGACACACGACCATCATATGAGCAATGTTCAGGAAACGGCCAGTGGCTCCCGTGCGAGTAACGGGGCAGGTTCGGAGCGGCGCTCCGCCAGGAGGGTCGCTGTCATGGCCGCGACGAGGCAGCCCGCGAGCACCATGTGCACGATGACGAGCGCGGGCGGCAGGCCGAGGCGCGACTGCGTCAGGCCGACCGCGATCTGCAGTCCCTCGATCACCAGCAGCGTCAGCGGCCAGCGCCGGGGGAGTCCGCGCACGAGAGCGACCACCACGAGCAGCACCGTCAGCGCGAAGAGCACGTACGCGGGGTAGCTGTGCAGGTGCTCCATCACGTCGGTGTTCAGTCCGTTGCGCGGCGTCGCGGCGTCGCCGGCGTGCGGACCCGATCCTGTCGTCAGAATGCCGAGCGTCACCGCGAGACCGACGAAGACGGCGGCCAGGCGAGACACGGAGAGGTACCAGCCCGGCACGGCCAGCGGCAGCGCGGCACCCGAGGCGGTGGACCGCACGCCGTAGTGCACCCGGTACACGAGCATGGCGGTCACCACGATCAGCCCGATCGACACCACGAAGTGCAGCCCGACGATGTAGGGGTTCAGCCCGGTCAGCACCGTGATGCCGCCGATGACGGCCTGCAGCGGGATCGACAGCCCCTGCAGCAGCGTGAGCACGAACAGGTCGCGCCGCTGCCGCCGGATGCGGAGCACCGCGACGAAGACAGCGATCGACACCAGCACGACCACGAAGGTCAGCAGGCGGTTGGTGAACTCGATGATGCCGTGCACGCCCATCTCGGGCGTCGACACGAACGACCCATCGGTGCACTGGGGCCAGGTCGGGCATCCGAGACCCGAACCGGTGAGCCGCACCGCGCCGCCCGTACCGATCAGCACGATCTGCACCACGAGCGATGCCCAGGCGAGCACTCGCACACGGCGGTCGACGGTGGTGGGGAGCCAGGCGTACAGGCGTTTCACAGGGCAGGTTCCTTCGTGGGGCAGAGACGATAGAGTTAGAGGGTCAAGAATCCGCGCCGCAGGCGCAACGGGCTATTCACATGAGGCGGCGCCGAAGCCGATCGACTCGGTTCATTCTAAGTACAGAGCCTCGATGTTCTACGCTTCGTGGAATTCCTTCTGACCTTGACACGTTGTAAGAGAAAAGGAAGGGAGAAAGTCATGACAGACGTACTCATCGACCGTCCAGAACTTCAGAACCTGGGGGTGTACGAGTTCGGGTGGTCCGACTCCGACGCCGCCGGCGCGATCGCCAAGCGGGGCATCTCTCCCGAGGTCGTGAAGGGCATCTCCACGCTCAAGAACGAGCCCGAATGGATGCTCAAGAACCGCCTGAAGGCTCTTGCACTGTTCGAGAAGAAGCCCATGCCGACGTGGGGCGCCGACCTGTCGGGCATCGACTTCGACAACATCAAGTACTTCGTGCGGTCGACGGAGAAGCAGGCCACCACGTGGGATGACCTGCCCGACGACATCAAGAACACGTACGAGAAGCTCGGCATCCCGGAAGCCGAGCGCCAGCGCCTCGTCTCCGGCGTGGCGGCCCAGTACGAGTCCGAGGTCGTCTACCACACGATCCGCGAAGACCTCGAGGCCCAGGGCGTCATCTTCATGGACACCGACACCGCGCTCCGTGAGCACCCCGAGTTCTTCGACGAGTACTTCGGCACCGTCATCCCGTCGGGCGACAACAAGTTCGCCGCGCTCAACTCGGCCGTCTGGTCGGGCGGGTCGTTCGTCTACGTTCCGAAGAACGTTCACGTCGAGATCCCCCTGCAGGCCTACTTCCGCATCAACACCGAGAACATGGGTCAGTTCGAGCGCACGCTGATCATCGCCGACGAGGGTAGCTACGTGCACTACATCGAGGGCTGCACCGCCCCGATCTACAAGAGCGACTCGCTGCACTCCGCCGTGGTCGAGATCATCGTGAAGAAGAACGCCCGCGTTCGCTACACGACGATCCAGAACTGGTCGAACAACGTCTACAACCTCGTCACCAAGCGCGCCATCGCACACGAGGGCGCCACCATGGAGTGGATCGACGGCAACATCGGTTCCAAGGTCACCATGAAGTACCCGTCGATCTACCTGGTCGGCGAGCACGCCAAGGGCGAGACCCTCTCCGTCGCATTCGCAGGCCCCGGCCAGCACCAGGATGCGGGCGCCAAGATGATCCACATGGCGCCGTACACCCAGTCGTCGATCGTCTCGAAGTCGATCGCCCGTGGCGGTGGCCGCGCCGGCTACCGCGGCGAGGTGCGGGTGGCAGAGAACGCCCACCACTCCGCGAACACGGTGCGCTGCGACGCTCTGCTGGTCGACACCCAGTCGCGCTCCGACACGTACCCCGCGATCGACATCCGGGTGGATGATGTGCAGCTCGGCCACGAGGCGACCGTGTCGCGGGTCAGTGAAGAGCAGCTCTTCTACCTGATGAGCCGCGGGCTGCCCGAAGACGAGGCCATGGCCATGATCGTGCGCGGGTTCATCGAGCCCATCGCGCGCGAGCTGCCCATGGAGTACGCACTCGAACTCAACAAGCTCATCGAGATGGGCATGGAAGGGTCGGTCGGATGACCATCGCCCCCCACACCGCGCCGAAAGGACCTGTCGGCTAAATGTCGAACGTTGCACCACCCTCGCAAGCCGAGCAGAAACCCCACACCGACGGCGGCTGGCACAATGTGCCCGTGCAGACCCGATCCGAGCGCTTCGGCTCGGTGGATGTCGCGGACTTCGTCGAACCCACCGGCCGTGAGGTCGACTGGAAGCTGACGCCGATCAGGCTGATCGGAGACCTGATCTCCGGCGAACTCGACGGTTCGCCGTTCGACGACGCCCTCACGGTCGCGCAGCCTGTCGACGGTTTCGCCCTGAGCTGGATCGACCGCACCGACGTGCGCATCGGCAGCGCTGGCCTCCCCGAAGACAAGGCGAGCGCCAACGCGTGGTCGCACTTCGACCAGGCCCTCGCGATCGACATCACGGGGAAGCAGCCCTCGAGCGAGTACGTCGTCTCCCGATCCGGGCTCGGCACGGTCGCCCGCGCCGCCCACACGGTGATCACGGCCGCGCCGAACAGCCGCGGCATCGTCGTGCTCGAGAACTCGGGCGACGCCCGCATCGCCGAGAACGTCGAGATCGTCGTCGGCGAGGGCGCTTCGGTGACCGTCGTGACGGTGCAGCAGTGGAACGACTCCGCTGCACACCTGGCGAGCCACTTCGCGCAGGTGGGTCGCGACGCGACGCTCCGGCACATCGTGGTCTCGCTCGGCGGCGGGGTCGTGCGGGTGAATCCGAGCATCCACCTCTCCTCACCGGGCAGCGCCACCGAGGCGTACGGGCTCTACTTCGCCGACGCCGGCCAGCACCTCGAGCAGCAGGTCTACATCGACCACGAGGCCGAGAACTCGCGTAGCCGTGTGAAGTACAAGGGTGCACTGCAGGGTGAGGGTGCGCACTCCGTCTGGATCGGCGACGTGCTGATCAGGCAGAGCGCCGACGGCACCGACAGCTACGAGGAGAACCGCAACCTCGTGCTCTCGGAGGGCACCCGGGCCGACTCCATCCCGAACCTCGAGATCGAGACCGGCAACATCGTCGGGGCCGGCCACGCCTCCTCGACGGGTCGCTTCGACGACGAGCAGCTGTTCTACCTGCAGTCGCGCGGCATCAGCGAAGAAGAGGCGCGCCGCCTCGTGGTGCGCGGGTTCCTCGCCGAGATCATCCAGCAGATCGGTTCGGCAGACGTCGAAGAGCGCCTCACGCGCGCCGTCGAAGCAGAACTGACGGTGGTCTGATGGCCGCGACCCGCATCTGTTCGGTCGACGACCTGAACGAGAACGAAGCCGTACGCGTCGAGATCGACGGCGTGCCGATCGCGCTGGTGAAGGACTCGTCGGGGGCGTGCTTCGCCATCGGCGACACCTGCACCCACGGCGACATCTCGCTGGCGGAGGGCTTCGTCGAAGACACGACCCTCGAATGCTGGGCGCACGGCTCGAAGTTCTCCCTGCTCACCGGCAAACCGCTGACCCTCCCGGCCTATGAGCCGGTTCCCGTCTACGAACTCAGCATCGTCGACGGCGACATCTACATCGACCCGACCTCGACCAAAGAAATCAACTAGCCATGTCTGTTCTCGAAATCCGCGACCTGCACGTCAGCGTCGACACCGAGCAGGGCGCCAAGCAGATCCTGCGCGGCGTCAACCTCACCATCAACCAGGGCGAGACCCACGCGATCATGGGGCCGAACGGCTCGGGCAAGTCCACGCTGGCCTATGCGATCGCCGGTCACCCGAAGTACCACGTCACGAGCGGCTCGATCCTGCTCGACGGTGAAGACCTCACCGAGGCGACGGTGGATGCCCGTGCCCGCGCAGGCATGTTCCTCGCCATGCAGTACCCGGTCGAGATCCCGGGTGTGACGGTCACGAACTTCCTCCGCACCGCCAAGACCGCGATCGACGGATCGGCCCCGCCCATCCGCACCTGGGTCAAAGACGTGCGCACCTCGATGGAGGCCCTGCGCATGGATCGCGCGTTCGCGGAGCGCAACGTCAACGAGGGCTTCTCGGGCGGCGAGAAGAAGCGCAACGAGATCCTGCAGCTCGAACTGCTGAAGCCGAAGTTCGCGGTGCTCGACGAGACCGACTCCGGTCTCGACGTCGACGCGCTTAAGATCGTGTCGGAGGGCGTGAACCGCGCGAAGAGCAACACCGATCTCGGCGTTCTACTCATCACGCACTACAACCGCATCCTCCGCTACATCACGCCCGACTTCGTGCACGTGTTCGTCGCCGGCCAGGTCGTCGAGTCCGGTGGCCCCGAGCTCGCCGTTCAGCTCGAGAACGAAGGGTACGACACCTACGTCGCCGCCAGCGCAGCAGCCGCTGCCGCGATTGCGTCGGCTGAGGCCGCCGACGCTTCGTCGGGTGCTGCGGATGCCGCGGCATCCGTCTCGCCCACCGTCAACGCCTAGAGTCAGGAGCAGGTCATGGTCACCACCCTCGAACCCGCCAAGTTCGACCAGGTCGAAGAGGCGCTCAAAGACGTCATGGACCCGGAGCTCGGCATCAACGTCGTCGACCTCGGTCTCATCTACGACCTCGGCTGGGACGCCGACAACGACGCGCTCATCATCTCGATGACCCTCACCAGCGCGGGATGCCCGCTGACCGACGTGCTCGAAGAGCAGACCGCCGAGGCTCTCGACGGCGTGGTCGACGCGTTCCGCATCAACTGGGTGTGGATGCCGCCGTGGGGCCCCGACAAGATCACCGACGACGGGCGCGACATGATGCGCGCGCTCGGCTTCAGCATCTAGCTCGGAAAGCCCTCAGCATTTAGCTCGGAAAGCAATGACGCCCCGACCGGATCCGCTCCGGTCGGGGTGTTTTCCGTTCACGATTTATACTTGACTTTCCTCCCCGACTTTTTTCCCCACCTACGCCGCATCGGCGTGCCATCAGAATTGGACTACTTCCGTGCTCAGTGTGCATGATCTTGAGCTGCGCGTCGGCGCCCGCGTACTGATGTCCGACGTGAGCTTTCGCGTCTCGGCCGGCGACAAGGTCGGCCTGGTCGGTCGGAACGGTGCCGGCAAGACCACGCTCACCAAGACCCTCGCGGGTGAACTGAAGCCAGACGGCGGCCGAATCGACGTGTCGGGGCAGATCGGCTACCTCCCGCAGGATCCTCGCTCGGGCAACCCCGAAGACCTCGCGCGCACGCGCATCCTCGACGCCCGTGATCTCGGCCAGATCGTGCTGCAGATGCAGCAGGCGCAGCTCGACATGGCTTCGAGCGACCCGGCGGTCGTCGAGAAGGCGATGAAGAAGTACGGCACTCTGGATGATCGCTTCAACGCCCTAGGTGGCTACTCCGCCGAGGCAGAGGCCGCCTCGATCGCGTCGAACCTGAGCCTGCCCGACCACATCCTCGACCAGCCGCTCTCGACGCTCTCGGGTGGCCAGCGGCGCCGTATCGAGCTGGCGCGCATCCTGTTCTCCGGGGCAGACACGATGCTGCTCGACGAGCCCACCAACCACCTCGACGCCGATTCGGTGGTCTGGCTGCGCGAGTTCCTGAAGAACTTCCAGGGCGGCCTGATCGTGATCAGCCATGATGTCGCGCTCGTCGAGGAGACCGTCAACCGCGTCTTCTACCTCGACGCCAATCGCCAGGTCATCGACGCCTACAACATGAACTGGAAGAACTATCTGCGCCAGCGGGCGTCAGATGAGGAGCGGCGCAAGAAAGAACGCGTCAACGTCGAGAAGAAGGCCGGTGTGCTGCAGATGCAGGCCGCCCGCTTCGGCGCGAAGGCCTCGAAGGCCGCGGCTGCACACCAGATGGTGCGACGCGCAGAGAAGATGCTGTCGGGCCTCGACGAGGTGCGCGAGGTGGAGCGCGTGGCCAAGCTGCGCTTCCCCGACCCGGTCGCCTGCGGCCGCACGCCGCTGATGGCGAGCGACCTCTCGAAGAGCTACGGCTCGCTCGAGATCTTCACCGCCGTCGACCTCGCGATCGACCGCGGCTCGAAGGTCGTCATCCTCGGCTTCAACGGTGCGGGCAAGACGACGCTGCTGCGCATCCTCGCCGGCATCGACAAGCCCGACACGGGGCAGATCGAGCCGGGCCACGGGCTGCGGATCGGCTACTACGCCCAGGAGCACGAGACCATCGACGTGAAGCGCACGGTGCTCTCGAACATGGTGTCGTCGTCGCCGAGCCTCACCGAGACCGAAGCGCGGCGGGTGCTCGGCTCGTTCCTGTTCACGGGAGACGACGGGCACAAGCTGGCCGGCGTGCTCTCGGGCGGCGAGAAGACGCGTCTCGCCCTCGCGATGATCGTCGTCTCGGGCGCCAACGTGCTGCTGCTCGACGAGCCCACGAACAACCTCGACCCGGCCTCCCGCGAGGAGATCCTGGATGCCCTGGCCAACTACGCCGGCGCCGTCGTTCTGGTCTCCCACGACGAGGGCGCCGTCATGGCGCTGAACCCCGAGCGCGTGCTCATCCTCCCCGACGGCGTCGAGGACCACTGGAACAAGGAGTATCAGGACCTCATCGAGCTCGCCTAGCCCGCCTCGTGCGTTGCACCGTCGCGTGTCGTGACGGTGATCGTCGGTAGCGCGGCCGGTGCGGGTGTTTCGGTGGCGCCGGTCGGACCGGGTGTGGAGCCCGCCGCGATTGCTGCAGGCTCGTCCTCGGGCCACCACGCCAGCCACGTGCCGTTCTGCACCGTCGCCTGCACGTCGACACCGTCGGCGAGGTGCACGGTCACACCGGTCACGTCAGCACCAGCGACACCGCGCACTGCCGAGACACGAGTTCCTGCGACGTCGCCATCCAACCCCATTCCGTCGGTGAGATACGCGTCGCCGGCAGCTGGGGATTCCGTCGTCGGCAGACCCAGATCGATCGACCAGGCGATCGTGCCATCCCGGATGCCGCAGTACAGCCGCTGGCCGTCACCGTTGAGCACGAGTGTCAGGACGTCTCCCCGCATTTCGGCTATCAGGACGTCACGGGAATAGTCGACGGATCCGGCTGGGCGCGAGGCCCTGCAGAGGTCGACATCTCCCGGTGAAGGAACGACTGCCTTCGCAGCCTCAGACCAGCCGGTCATCGACCCGAGCCTCGGCGGCGTCGATGAGACGGCCTCCGCAGGATCACCCGACGCCTCGTCGTCGGTCTCCGTGTGCGTCTGACCATCGGTGGTCGTGTAGGTGATGAAGACGTCATCACCGTATGCACCGAAGAGGCCTCCGCTCGCTCGCGAGTCGGCCTCGATCGGCCACCAGGCCGACCAGACGCCTCCCGCCACGGTGGCCGTCACGTCTTCGCCCGTATCAGGGTTGTGCACTTTAACCCCGGTGACGTCGGCGCCGGCGCGACCAGAGACGGTGATCATCCACTCGTAACCCTGCAGCACGCTGAGACTGGCTTCATTCGGATCGTCGAGAGGGTGGTCGCGAAGGCCGGCGAAGTTGGTCCAGTTCACGACCTGGCCGTCGGCGAGCACGCAGAACGCGTCAGTGTCGCCGCCGTGCACGATGAGCGACGTGAAGTCCCCGCGTTTCTCGCTGGTGAGCACAGAGAGCGCTGTACCCGGGGGTATTCCGATGGCGAGCCCGCACGCGTCGAGGCTGTCAGCGCCGACCGGCGACGGCTGAGGCGTGGCAGTCCAGCTCGCCAGCGAACCGTGCGCCGGGAGGGCGTACGAGGCGGCCGGGGCGTGCGATGCCCCGGGCAGGGTTCCGATGACGATACCGGCAACCAGTGCACACGCGGCCGCCGCAGGCACCACGACGAACAACGATCGGGCGGATCGGGACCACCGACGAGGCTGCCGGGGTGTGGGTGCGCCGGCCGTGACGGAGTGCAACGTGCGTTCACGGATGTCGATTTCAGCGGGTGTGAGGTCGAAGGAGTGCGTGGGATCGAGTTCACGGAGGTCGAGCTGTGAGGGGGTCATGGTGTCCTACCGAACGGGTCGAGAATGAGAGAGGGGCGCCTGCGATTTCGGCGGCGATGAGAGGGTCGATGCCAAACGCGCGGAGGCATCCGGCACCTCGGTGAGCAGAGCGGCGAGACGGCGGCGGGCTCGGGTGAGACGCATCGAATAGGTGGCCCGCGAGCATCCGAGAGCCGTCGACGCTGCCTTCGCGTCGAGGTCTTCCCACGCATCGAGAGCGAGAACCTCCTGGTCGGCAGGGCTCAGTGTCGAGAATGCGGCGGCGAGGTCGATTCGGCGTTCGAGATCGGCGATGCCGCGA
This sequence comes from Subtercola sp. Z020, assembly GCF_002931235.1. Lineage (GTDB taxonomy): Bacteria > Actinomycetota > Actinomycetes > Actinomycetales > Microbacteriaceae > Subtercola. The sequence goes on from NZ_PSTT01000041.1 coordinate 41,803, forward strand.
TCATCCTGCCGATCGGAGGCCTCGGCGAAGCCTGCGAGCCGAACAGCTATCGCGCTCTGCCTGCCACCTGAGCGAGAAGCGTTCAACATCACGTTGCGGGCCGTGTTGTAGAGCCAGGGGAGCGGCTCAGCAGGCAGCCTGTCGCGCCTGACCCAGGCGATGGCGAACGTCTCGCTCACGATGTCGTCGGCGACCAGCGGATGCGCCCTGCGCCGCACGAACCGTAGCACCTCGGCGTAGGTCTGCCTGTAGGTGGCGGAGAAGGCCTCTGCCGTGGCAGGGGGTTTCATGAAGTCTCGATTCGTCAGCCCGGTTGGGCCTCAGACTGTTACTGTCTGCAGACTCTCATTCTGCAACAGGTAACCGAGAATTCGTCAGGAAAGTCAGATGGTCGTCGATCCGAACGGGGAGAGGGACGCGGCATCCGGAACCGTGCCGAACGGGGCCACGGCGAGGGGGAAGTCACGCGCCGACAGGAACTCGCGGAGGAAGGCGACGTGCTCGTCGCAGGCCACCCACACCTTCACGCGGTCGGCGGTGTGGATCTTCGGGTTTCGCCAGCCGATCGCCCAGGCGGCGGTGGCGCGGCACCCCGCACGAGAACACTCCTGCGCGGTCGGCTCGCCGCTGAGAGGGGACCCGCCGGAGAGGGAGCCGCCGAGCGGGGAGGCCCCGGAGAGCGCGTCGAGCAGGCTCACTCGGGCCGGCCGCCGGTCTCGCGGCCGCCGGTGTAGAGCGGCACCTGGCCGAGGGGCACCATCTGGCCGCCGGGCGCCTGCATCGTTCCGGGGGTGTTGCGACCGGTGTTCGCGATCACGACCGCGAACCAGGGAAGCACGACCGCGGCCACGCCGAGAACCAGCAACCACCAGCCCTGCACGAACAGCAACCCGGCCAGGCAGAGCAGCCTGATGCCCATGGCGAGCGAGTAACGCACCATGCGCGCGTGGCGCTCGGTGGCCGGGTTCTCGCGCAGGGTCGTGATCGAGAGCTGCTGTGGTTCGTGCTTCACTGTGTGCCGCCTGTCGGAAAGGGATCCTCCTCAGCCTACGCTTCCCCGGGGCCTCGTAAGCTGGTGGGCGGCCCATTCGACGAATCGCTTGACAGAACCGCAAAGGACGCACGATGACCACCCCCAGAACCGTATTGATCACCGGTGGAAACCGCGGCATCGGCTACTCGCTCGCCGAGGAGTTCGTCGCCCAGGGCCACCGCGTCGCCGTGACCGCGCGCTCGGGCGAGGGCCCCGCCGGCTCGCTCACCGTGAAGGCAGACGTAACCGACTCCGCCTCGATCGACGCGGCCTTCACCGAGGTCGAAGCCGCGCTCGGGCCGGTCGAGGTGGTCGTCGCGAACGCGGGCGTCACGCGAGACACGCTCCTGCTGCGCATGAGTGAAGAGGACTTCACCGACGTCATCGACACGAACCTCACGGGGGCGTTCCGGGTCGTCAAGCGGGCGTCGAAGGGGATGCTGAAGGCCCGGTTCGGGCGCGTCATCCTCATCTCGAGCGTGGTGGGCCTCTACGGTTCGGCGGGCCAGGTCAACTATTCGGCCTCGAAGGCGGGCCTCGTTGGCCTCGCACGGTCGATCACGCGGGAGCTCGGCGCGCGCGGCATCACCGCGAACGTCGTCGCCCCCGGCTTCATCGAGACCGAGATGACCGCTGAGCTTCCGGATGCGCTGCAGGCCGAATACAAGAAGTCGATCCCGGCGGCCCGCTTCGCGACGGCCTCGGAGGTCGCGAAGGTCGTGGCGTGGCTGGCCTCCGACGACGCTGCCTACATCTCGGGTGCGGTCATCCCCGTCGACGGCGGCCTCGGAATGGGCCACTAGCCCGACCCGCCGCGTCGCGTCGCGTCGCCCTGCGAGCCCGCCTACCGCCGCCCGCCCGCCCAGGTCAACACCCTGCCCGGCAGCGAGCCCGCGAGACGGTCAGTTGCGGGCGAGACCGTCAGGGAGACGTGACCATCTCGCCCGGAAGTGACCGTCTCGCCGAAAGCGCGGGCACCGGAACGGGATGGCGGGGTGGAAAGCGTGGGGTGGCGCGCCGACTGGGCGCGGGGTGGCGCGCCGGCTGGGCGCGGCGCGGGGCGGGCCGCGCTAGCCGCGGAGGCCGAGCAGGGGGAGCAGCTGCGCGAGGTCGCGGGTGTCGATCGCGACGTGGGCGGCGCTCCGCACGACCTCCCGGGCGTTGAACGCGACGGAGAGCGCGGCCGTCGACATCATGTGCAGGTCGTTGGCGCCGTCGCCGACCGCCACGGTGCGGGCGAGCGGGATGCCCGTGGCCGACGCCCACTCGACGAGCGCCGACGCCTTCGCCTCCGCGTCGACGATCGGGCCGACGAGGGCGCCCGTCAGCAGCCCGTCGGCGACCTCCAGCCGGTTGGCGCGCCAGAAGTCCAGGTCGAGCGCCGCAGCGACATCGTCGACGAGCTCATGGAACCCGCCCGAGACGACGCCGACGTATCCGCCGGCAGCGTGGAGGCCCGCGACGAGCTCCGGCACGCCCTGCGTTACGCGGATGTCGGCCGCGACATCCGCAAAGCACGACACCGGGAGCCCCGCCAGGGTCGACACGCGCGACCGGAGGCTCTGCTGGAAGTCGAGCTCACCCGACATCGCCCGCTCGGTGATGTGTGCGACCTCGGTGAGGCTGCCGGCGCACTCCGCCAGCATCTCGATGACCTCGTTCTCGATCAGCGTCGAGTCGACGTCGAGCACCACGAGGAAGGAGGGCGTCGCGAGGGGAGCGGCCGGCTCGGAGGAGGCAGCCGAGACGGTGGTCAGTCGCTGACGGTGGGTGCGGGCATCCGGAGTCAACAACTGGTTCGTCATGGCTCTACGCGCACTCCCTTGCCGACGACGGTGATGCCCGTGTCGGTCACTGTGAACCCACGTTCGCGGTCGCGAGCGTGGTCGATTCCGATCATGGCCCCTGCGGCGACAACCACGTTCTTGTCCAGAATAGCGCGACGGATCACGGCGTCGGGTTCGATGTGCACCCGGTCGAAGAGCACGCTGTCCTGAACGAGGGCGCTCGAGCCGATGGTCACCCACGGGCCGAGAACGCTGCGCTCGATGCGGGCACCGGAGATGAGGCAGCCGAGGGAGACGATCGACTCGACCGTCGTTCCGCTGTTGCCCTTCGCATCGCGCACGAACTTCGCCGGCGGCGAGTTGAGCTGCTGGGTGTAGATCGGCCACTCGCTGTTGTACAGGTTGAAGATCGGCAGCGCCGAGATGAGGTCTTGGTGCGCGTCGTAGAACGACTCGATCGTGCCCACATCGCGCCAGTAGTAGCGGTCGCGGTCGGTCGCGCCGGGCACCTCGTTGTGCGACAGGTCGTACACGCCGGCCTGGCCGCGCGACACGAAGTCGGGGATGATGTCGCCACCCATGTCGTGGTTCGAGTCGGTCTTCTCGCCGTCGCGGATGACGGCGTCGATCAGGGCGTCGGTGTTGAAGACGTAGTTGCCCATCGACGCGAGAACCTCGTGCGGCGCGTCTGCCAGGCCGACGGCCGTCTTGGGCTTCTCGAGGAACTCGGAGATCTGCGCCGGGTTCGCGGGGTCGGTCTGGATGACGCCGAACTGGTCGCTCAGCTCGATGGGCTGGCGGATGGCGGCGACCGTGGCGGGCAGGCCCGAGGCGATGTGCGCCTGCACCATCTGGTCGAAGTCCATGCGGTAGACGTGGTCGGCGCCGACCACCACGACGATGTCGGGCATCTCGTCGCGGATCAGGTTGAGGCTCTGCAGGATGGCGTCGGCCGACCCGCTGAACCAGCGCTTGCCGAGCCGCTGCTGGGCGGGCACGGAGGCGACGTAGGAGTCGAGCAGGCCGGAGAGCCGCCAGGTCTGGGAGATGTGCCTGTCGAGGCTGTGCGACTTGTACTGCGTCAACACCACGATCTTCGTCAGCCCCGAGTTGATGAGGTTCGAGAGAGCGAAGTCGATGAGACGGTAACCGCCGCCGAACGGCACGCCGGGCTTCGCACGGTCGGCGGTGAGCGGCATGAGCCTCTTGCCTTCACCACCGGCGAGAACGATGCCGAAGATCTTCTTTGATGCAGCCATAGCTTGACTATAGGGCAGGGCGCCGACACCCACCGGGCCTCGATTTCCCACGCGGTTCCGTAGTACGTTCTGCTTGTGCGCGTCGATGTGATTTCCCGAGAGTATCCACCAGAGGTCTATGGCGGGGCAGGTGTTCACGTTGCCGAGCTCGTGAAGGCGCTCCGCGAGAACATCGAGGTCGTGGTGAGGGCCTTCGGGCAGCCTCGCAGCGAGCCCGGGGTGTTCTCCTACCTCCCGCCCGCCGAACTGCTGGGGGCGAATCCGACGCTCACCACGCTCGGCGTCGACCTGCAGATCGCCAACGATGTGGCAGGCGCCGATGTCGTTCACTCACACACCTGGTATGCGAATGCGGCCGGGCAGCTGGCATCCATGCTGCACGGCATCCCGCACGTCGTCACCGCCCACTCGCTCGAGCCCCTGCGCCCGTGGAAGGCCGAGCAGCTCGGCGGCGGCTACCGCCTGTCGAGCTGGATCGAGAAGAACGCGTTCGAGACGGCCGATTCGGTGATCGCCGTGTCGAACGGCATGCGCAATGACATCCTGCGCTCGTACCCGTCGATCTCCGAAGACCGCGTGAGCGTGGTCTACAACGGCATCGACCTCGAGAAGTGGCAGCCGGTTCAGGATGCGTCTGTGCTCGAGCGCTGGGGCATCGACACGTCGAGGCCGTCCGTGGTCTTCGTCGGGCGCATCACCCGGCAGAAGGGGCTGCCGTACCTGCTGCGGGCGGCTCGGCAGCTGGCTCCGGATGTTCAGCTGATCCTCTGCGCCGGCGCCCCCGACACGCCCGAGATCATGGCGGAAGTGACCTCGCTGGTCGAGACGCTGCAGCAGGAGCGCACAGGCGTCATCTGGATTCCCGAGCTGCTCAGCCAGCACGACCTCTCGGCGGTGCTGACCAGCGGAACGGTGTTCGTCTGCCCCTCGGTGTACGAGCCGCTCGGCATCGTCAACCTCGAAGCGATGGCGTGCGGTCTGCCGGTCGTCGGAACGGCGACCGGCGGCATCCCGGAGGTCGTCGACGACGGCGTCACCGGCCGCCTCGTACCCATCGACCAGGTCACCGACGGCACCGGAACGCCGACCGACCCCGAGCGATTCGTGCACGACCTCGCCGGCACCCTCACGGAGGTGCTGGCAGACCCCTCGGCCGCGCGCCGCATGGGCGCGAACGGTCGGTTGCGGGCCGAGAGCACGTTCAGTTGGAAGCAGATCGCCGAAGACACGGAACGTATCTACCGCAGCCTGATCTGATCGTCTTCGCGCGCGGTTTTGGCCGATAGAGTTGAGAGCATGCCCACAGTTCTTGACCTCGAAGACGTGTCGGTCGTTCGCAACGGAAACCGCATCCTTAGCGACATCAACTGGAAGGTCGAGGCCGATGAGCGCTGGGTTATCCTCGGGCCGAACGGCGCCGGCAAGACCACGCTGCTGAACCTCGCGTCGGCGATGGTGCACCCGTCGTCGGGTACCGTGCAGATTCTGGATGCGCGCATGGGCCGCGTCGATGTATTCGAGCTGCGGCCCCGGGTCGGGTTCGCATCCAGTGCCATGGCGAAGCGCTTCCCGCAGGACGAGACCGTGCTGAACGTCGTTCTCACGGCGGCCTACTCTGTCACCGGCCGGTGGAACGAGCAGTACGACGAGATCGACCTGCGCCGCGCCCAGCGGGTGCTGGCCGAGTGGCGGCTCGACCACCTCGAAGACCGTCGCTTCGGCTCGCTCAGCGATGGTGAGCAGAAGCGGGTGCAGATCGCCCGGTCGGTGATGACCGACCCCGAGCTGCTGCTGCTCGACGAGCCGGCGGCGTCGCTCGACCTCGGGGCGCGCGAGGAGCTGCTGCAGTTGCTGGGCGGGTATGCCTCGGCGCCGTCTGCTCCGGCGATCGTGATGGTGACCCACCACGTCGAAGAGATCCCGCGCGGGTTCACGCACGTGCTGCTGGTGTCGCGGGCGTCGGTCGTCGCCGCAGGGCCGCTCGCCGAATCGCTGACCGCCGCCAACCTCGAGGCGACCTTTGGGCTGCCGATCGTGCTCACCGAGACCGACGGGCGATACGCCGCGCGGGCCGCGAGCTGATCACGTTCTGCCTGCCCGTTTCTGGTAGACTCTCTAGCTGGCCCTCGGGCCGTCTCTTTTCTTCCATCCCCTCAGCTGACACAGCACCAAGGAATCCCTCATGAAGACCGACACTCACCCCGACTACCAGCCCGTCGTGTTCCGCGACCTGGCCTCGGGCGCAACCTTCCTCACCCGCTCGACGGTGACGAGCCAGAAGACGATCGAGTTCGAAGACGGCAACACGTACCCCGTCATCGACGTCGAGATCTCGTCGGAGTCGCACCCGTTCTACACGGGCAAGCAGCGCATCATGGACTCGGCCGGTCGCGTCGAGAAGTTCAACAGCCGCTACAAGGGCTTCGGCAAGTAGCCCCAGCCTTCCTGCTGCTCCCAGGGGCGGGTGACCTTCGGTCGCCCGCCCCTTTGGCGTGCCCCATGGACTCGGCGATTTCTGTCGCTGGGAGGGCGCGCGGGCGACAGAAAGCGCCCAGTCGATCGCGCGGGATGCGACCGGGTGCCGCGGGCCGGGCGGGGCGCGTAACAGGGGAATGACTGCGTCGCGCGTGGATGAACGCGCTAGTCAGTTGAGGGGGGCGGTGGTGGCCTTCGTGG
>NZ_PSTT01000159.1 GCF_002931235.1 Subtercola sp. Z020
GGTGCGCTACCAACTGCGCCACAGCCCCGAACTTCGGAGGCGGATCTCGGGGAGTTCCGCTCCAAACAACTTGCCCAGACTACTACACGCCGGGCCCGGAGGGGGCGACCTTGGCCGTCGAACCGCGGGGGGCGAAGGCGCGGCTCCCGGCATCCGGAGCCGACTTCGCCGACTCGACGACGATCGGGTGCTCCTGGGCGTAGGCGTCTTGGCGAATGCCCGTTACCTGCCACGAGACCTTCACATTCGGCTTGTCTGTCTTGATCACGAAACTGTTGTTCGCGACCTCCTTCGCGACCACGGCCTGGGCGAAGTCGCCGATGACGGTGAGCTGGTAGCGAAAGTCGCGGTTCAGGGCCTGGAAGTAGGCCGGCAGGCCGACGGTGGCGACGCCGTTGCCGTCGGTCGTGACGTTGCCGTTGTAGACGTTCATCATGTCGGGCGACTCGACGAACGAGTGCGAGAGCCATCTGTTGTCAGGGTCGAGCGGGTGGTCGATGCGAAAGGAGCCTGCGGCCTTCGAGAGCGTGCCCGTGACATGAGCGTTGCCGTTCGCATAGATGGCGTATCCGCTCGCAGCCTGGCCGTACACCCCGAAGTTCTGGCCGCTGGTGGCGGTGGCATTCGCGTACACGCCGTAGGTCGCGGCCTCGCCCCAGACCCCGACGTAGCCGGAGTCGCCGCGAACGCCAGCGGGCTGGCGCGTCGCCTGCACGACAGCAACCACTCCGGCTACTGGATCTTCATCGGCCTGATTCCGATCGTCGGCGCGATCGTGCTGCTGGTGTTCGTGCTGAGCGGCCCGAACCCTGCCGGCGCGCGGTTCGACAAGCCGACCAGCTAGTCCGCGGCGCGCACGACCCGATCGGCTGGGCCTCTGGCTTGCAGCCGATCGGGTCGGGCGGCGGGCGACCGCCGCGACACCGGGTGCGGCTAGGTGTACTCGGCCATGACGTTGGTGACAGTCGGGGCTTGATTTGAGGAGGACCTCCGGGGCTTAGTGGAGGTATCTGACATCTCTTCAGGCCACGGAGGTC
>NZ_PSTT01000160.1 GCF_002931235.1 Subtercola sp. Z020
CTGGTTCGCCGGGACGTTGTCGGGGTCGTCGATGCGCAGCCCGTTCGGCTCGTTCACCGTGGCGATCAGACTGGCGGCCTGGGCGAGGCTGAGGTTCGCGGCATCCACACCGAAGTAGTACTTCGATGCGCTCTGGATGCCGTAGGTCACGCCCCCGAAACTGGCGATGTTCAGGTAGCCGAGCAGGATCTGGCTCTTCGTGAACTGCTTCTCGAGGCCGATCGCGAGCTTCATCTCCTGGAGCTTCCGGTCGATCGAGGTCTCTGTGGCCTGCTCGTAGGCGAGCTGGCGCTCCGCAGGGTCGGTGATGGCCTCGGCGCGCTGCACGAGGATGTTCTTGACGTACTGCATCGAGATCGTCGAGGCACCCGATTCGACGCCACCGGATGCGGCGTTGCCGAGCGCGGCGCGGAACGTCGCGGCGAGGTCGACGCCACCGTGCACGTAGAAGCGCGGGTCTTCGGTCGAGATGACAGCGTCTTTCGCGAACTGCGAGATCTGCTCCCAGGGCACCTCCTCGCGGTCCTGCTCGAAGACGGAGGCCAGCAGCACGTTCGCGCCGGAGGCGTCGACCGCGTAGATGTTCGTCTTCTCGGCGAGCTTGTCGGGCTTGATGTACTCGGGCAGGTTCGCGAAGACGCCGAGCGTGCTGGTCGCGGTCACCCCGGTGAGCGCGACGACCGGCGTGACCATCGCGGTCACGAGCAGGCCGGCGACGGCGCTCAGCCCGACGAGGCCGACGGCGGCGCTCAGCTTGGTGCCGAGGGTTC
>NZ_PSTT01000161.1 GCF_002931235.1 Subtercola sp. Z020
GGGTGGGGGCGCGGTCGGGCCTGGGGTCTGGCTTGCGGTCAGGCGACCGGACTCGCTCGCGGTCTCGGCCTCAGTCTCGGTCTGGCCTTGGCGCGGATGCGGGCGCGGGCTCGCTCTCGTGACCCTGACCTTCTCGGCCACCGTGGCCAGCCGCGCGTTCGACGTGTCGTTCGATCTCGAAGCAGGGCAGACGCTCGCGGTGCTCGGCCCCAACGGCGCCGGAAAGTCGACCCTGCTCGCCCTCCTCGCGGGGCTGCTCGCTCCCGACGCGGGCCGGGCCGAGCTCGACGGAGACGTGCTATTCGCCGCCGCCGGTGCAGGCAGCGGCGCTGTTGCCGGCAGCAGCGCCGGCGCTGTTGCCGACGCCCGCAGCACGCGTCGCACCTGGAAGCCGCCGCACGCACGCAACGTCGCCCTGCTCGCCCAGGAACCCCTGCTCTTCCCCCACCTCAGTGTGCTGCAGAACGTCGGCTTCGGCCCCACGAGCGCCGGAGTCCCCCGCCGCGAAGCCCTCCGCAGAGCCCGGCGCTGGCTCGCCGAGGTGGACGCCGCCGCGTTCGAGTCCCGCCGCCCGGCCGAACTCTCCGGCGGGCAGGCCCAGCGCATCGCGGTCGCCCGCGCCCTCGCCGCCGACCCGCGCCTCCTCCTGCTCGACGAGCCGATGGCGGCGCTCGACATCACCGTCGCCCCCGCGCTCCGCCGTACGCTCCGCCGCGTGCTCGCCGACCGCACCGCGATCATCGTCACCCACGACCCCCTCGACGCCTACACCCTCGCCGACCGCGTGCTCGTGCTCGACGGCGGACGCATCGTCGACGACGGCCCCACCCGCAGCGTGCTCGAGCATCCGCGCGACCCCTTCACCGCCAGCATCGCCGGCCTCACCGTGCTCCCCGGCACCCGCACCCCCGACGGCCTCCTCCTCCC
>NZ_PSTT01000052.1 GCF_002931235.1 Subtercola sp. Z020
GGCCCACCCCGCGGAGCAGCCGCGCCCGGCCCAGCAGCCCAGCCTGCACTCACCGAGCGCACGGCCTCGACGACCACCTGTTCATCCAACGAGAAGATCTTCATGCTGCCGACGACTTTCTGAGATAGAGGGCCCGACCGATCTGATCGGATCCCGGTTGATCGACACCGTCGAGGTCAGCCAACGTCCATGCCACCCGCAGAATGCGGTCGTACCCCCGCATCGAAATGAGCCCGCGTTCGAGCGCACGATCGAGAACGACGGTCGTCTCGCGGGCCAGCTTCACCGGCCCGGTGCGCAGCCAGGTTCCGAGCACCTCGCCGTTCAGGCGCCAGGGGGTGCCGCTCAGCCGCCGACTCATGCGTGACCGCGCCTCCGCCACCCTCGCCCGCGCCTCCGCGGTCGTCAGCCGCTCCTCGATCGCGCCGAGTCGCAACTGGGCAGCGGTGACGCGGCGCACCTGCACCTGGATGTCGATGCGGTCGAGAAGCGGGCCCGAGAGCCGCGCCAGGTACTTTCGGCGTGCGTTGGGGGTGCACAGGCAGTGCATCTCTGCCGCCCCATACTGCCCGCAGGGGCACGGATTCGCCGCGAGCACGAGCTGGAAGCGACCCGGGAACCGAGCGACCGCGTTGGCCCGGTGAATGCTGATCACCCCCGATTCGAGTGGCTGCCGCAGCGTGTCGAGCACGTTGGCCGCGAACTCCGGGGCTTCGTCGAGAAAGAGCACGCCGTGCGAGGCACGCGCGGCGGCGCCCGGGCGGATCTGCTTCGAACCACCGCCGATCAGCGCAGCGGCCGAGGCGGTGTGGTGCGGGCTCTCGAACGGTGGCCGGGTGGCGAGCGAACGGGGAACGGATGCTCCCGCCAGCGATCGCACCGAGCTCACCTCGAGCGCCGACGCCGCGTCGAGGTCGGGCAGCAGGCCCGGCAGTCGCATCGCGAGCATGGTCTTGCCCGCACCGGGCGGCCCGAGCATGAACAGGTGGTGGCCGCCCGCCGCCGCGGCCACCAGCGCCAGCACGGCGTCGTTGTTGCCGATCACGTCGGCCAGCTCGTGGTGGGGCTCGTCAGAGCTCTGCGCTTCTGCACCCTCGAGCACGTCGAGAACCACCGGCTCGAAGGTCGCTCCGTGGTGGATCGCCGCGTCGCGCACCGACACGACCGGCACGATGCGAACCCCCGGCACGAGCGACGCCTCCTGCCGGTTGCCGGCCGGAACGACGAAGGTCTGGAACCCCGCGCGGGCCGCGGCCGCGATCGCCGGGAGCACTCCACTCATCGGTCGGAGACGGCCGTCGAGGCTGAGTTCGCCGAGGTGCACGACGCGCTCGACCGACTCCGGCGAGATGGTTCCGGCGGCGGCGAGGATCGCCATCGCGATGGCGAGGTCGAAGGTCGAGCCGTGCTTCGGCAGCGCGGCCGGTGACAGGTTCACCGTGATCTTGCTGGTGGGCAGCGGGCAGTCGGAATTGTTCGCCGCCGCCCGAACCCGATCCCGGGCATCCGACAGAGCAGTGTCGGGGAGGCCGATGATCATCAGGGTGGGCAACCCGTTGCCGATGTCGGCCTCGACCTCCACCATCGAACCGGTCATGCCGAGCAGGGCGACCGAGTGCGTGCGCGCGACCATCAGAAGATGCCCTCGAGGTGCTCGATGGTCACCGGCTCGCGCGGGGGCACGAGCACACCGATCGCATCAATGCGGATCTGCCGGCGCCGCGTCTCTGCGGCCTCGCACCACGCGCTCGCCAACCGTCTCAGGCGCGCCATCTTGGCGATCGTGATCGCCTCGAACGGATGCCCGTACCGGAGCCCCGAGCGCGTCTTCACCTCGACGAACACCGTCACGCCCTCGCGCTCGGCGACGACGTCGATCTCACCCTGGCGACATCGCCAGTTGCGCTCCAGGATGCGGTAGCCGTGCTCGACCAGGTACTCCGACGCGAGCTCTTCGCCCTGCCTGCCGAGTATGTCTTTTGCCTTCATTTCTTGCCTCCGCCATCAGAATGGCAAGCAAGAACGAAGCGGAAACCGGGGTGAGCCCGATCAGTGGAGAACGGCGGAGACTGCCGGGCTGTGGAGGAGGGGACTACTCGTCGAGCGCGAGCTCCTTGGGCAGCTCGAAGTCCTTCGACGAGAGCTCTTCGATGTTCACGTCTTTGAAGGTCAGCACACGAACCGACTTGACGAAGCGGTCGGAGCGATAGACGTCCCACACCCAGACGTCACTCATGGTCAACTCGAAGTAGAAGTCGTGCTCGGTGTCGCGGCGCACGAGGTCGACGTCGTTCGCCAGATAGAACCGCCGCTCCGTCTCGATGACGTACTTGAACTGCGACACGACGTCACGGTATTCGCGGTAGAGGGCCAACTCGACCTCGCGGTCGTAATCCTCGAACTCATCTTCTTCCATGGTGCGACAAGTCTATGCCAGCACGTTGGCTGCCGAGACGCCGTCGATCCGGGCATCCAGAGCCGTGCCCTCGGAGTCGCGCGCCTCATCGACCGATGCATCCGAATCGAGGGGAACGAGCATCCGCTCGCTCTTCAACCAGGTGCGGCGGTGATGGTCGGTCGGCCCGAGCAGCTCGAGACCCTCGAAGTGAGCCGCGCTGCCGTACCCCTTGTTGCTCGCCCACGCGTACCCGGGGTGCTCGGAGTCGAGCCCGATCATCAGCCGGTCACGGTGCACCTTCGCGACCACAGAGGCCGCTGCGACCGACGCGCAGTCGCGGTCGGCCTTGATGCGTGTCGTGACCTGCACCTCGTCGTGAATGTGTGCGGAGAGGTAGTTGTGGTTGCCGTCGAGCAGCAGCACCGCATCGTTCAGCTCGATGCCGACGGCCTGCAGCTGCGACAGAGCACGCGCGCCGGCGAGTCCGAGGCACGCGATGATGCCGTGCCTGTCCACCTCGTCGGCGCTGGCGAGGCCGACGGCGGATGCCCACGCCCACGCCGAGGCGAGAGGCGCAAGCTGCTCGCGCTTCGCCTCCGAGAGCAGCTTCGAGTCGCGGAGCCCGACCGGGAACTTACCCGGCCGCGCCGGATTGATGACGCACATGCCGACCGCAACGGGGCCGGCAAGCGCCCCGCGACCGACCTCGTCGACACCGATCACGAGCGACGCTCCCGCTCGACCCATCGCGCGTTCGTGCCGCAGGTGCGGATCACTGACGGGCGTCATCCCGACCCGCCCGACGACGCTGAAGAGGGCGCCGCTTCCTTGGCCCCCCGGAAGACCGACGAGTAGTTGTCGAGGAAGCTCCACCGCCCGATCGGGAAGGTGATCCAGAGCGCCCGGCCAACGACGTCGCTCTCAGGTACGAACCCGCCGCCCGGATTCGTCTGGTTGTACCGGGAGTCGGCCGAGTTGTAGCGGTTGTCGCCCATCACCCAGAGCGACCCTTCGGGCACCGTGACGTCGAAGGCCAGGTCGGAGACCTTGGTGATGCCGTCGGGAAGTTTCAGGTACGGCTCGTTCAGGGGCACGCCGTTGACCATCATCTGGCCGAGGGCATTGCAACACTCCACATGGTCGCCCGGCAGGCCGATGACCCGTTTGATCAGGTGATCGTTACTGTCTGTCGCGGCGAGGCCCACAGCATCCAGAACCCAGTTCACCGCACTGACCAGGGGCGTCGTCGGCGGGTCGACGTGAGCGGGCAGCCAGCCACCCGGGTCTTTGAAGACGACGACATCGCCGCGCTCGATCGGGATCAGGCCGGGCTCGAGTTCGTTCACGAGGATGCGGTCGCCCACCTGCAGCGTGTTCTCCATCGACCCCGACGGGATGTAGAACGACCGCACGAGGAAGGTCTTGATGAGAACCGACGCCAGAAGCGCGATCAGGAAGATGACGACGATGTCGCGGATGAAGAGGGCAGCGCTCTTCTGGCGTCGCCCCCGGCGTCTGCCACCACGATCCGTTCGTGGCCGCAACGTTGTTTCTGTCATTTAACCGCCTGAGCTCCCGACCCATTTTATGGGGCAGGAGCTCAGTGGTTTGTTCGTGTCGCAAGCCGATACCGGCATTTTCCCAGCGACCCCGATCGAATGTCAGGAAGGCTGTGCGGAAAAGCGGGCAGATGCCAGCGTCGAACCGAGGGGCGAGAGCCTAGGCGTCGCGCTTCTCTTTGATCTTGGCCTTCTTGCCGCGAAGACCGCGCAGGTAGTACAGCTTCGCGCGGCGCACGTCGCCGCGGGTGACGACCTCGATGTGGTCGATGATCGGGGAGTGCACCGGGAAGGTACGCTCGACGCCGACCTGGAAGCTGACCTTGCGAACGCAGAACGTCTCGCGAACGCCTTCGCCCGAACGGCCGATGACGATGCCCTGGAAGACCTGCACGCGCGAACGCGTACCTTCGATGATGTTCACGTGCACGCGCACCGTGTCGCCGGCGCGGAAGTCGGGAACGTCGCTCCGCAGTGATGCCGCGTCGACGCTGTCGAGAATATGCATGGTGTATCTCTCTCTGTAACCGCCACAGGTCGACTACGTTCTAAGGGCCCTCATCGGGCCCGTCAGTGAATGGGTGTGCGATCGAAAATGCAGAACTCCCCTGTGGCAGAGCCTGGCGGTGGCACAATCGAACATTCTGCCACGAGCATCCGCCATTAGCAAAGGCGACTGGATGCCCGCCGCCTACTTCTGCGGGCTGCGACCGGTCTCGATCACGATGTACTCGCCATCGGCGACCAACGGCTCCCGCGTCTGCTGGGGAGCCGCGCCCATCTCGGCCGCGTACTGGAAGGTGTCGAAGACGCTCTGCACCCGGCGCTTCGTCTCCCCGACCAACTGGGCGATGGAACTCCAGAAGGCCGCCAGACCGAGAAGCAGGGCGGCAACCGCGATGATCGAACCGGCCGGCAGGAAGAAGCCGACCGCGATGATCGAGAGGTGCCAGGCGCTGAGCACCCCGACGTCGAGCCACGACAGTGTACGCGTCTGTCGCACGCCCTTGCGGGCGAAGGTGAGCAGGGCGACGGCTGCCATGGCGAGCGCGAGAACACCGCACGAGAGCATCACGATGAGGAACTGCCAGACCTGCCCGCCGAAGACCGACCACCCGATCAGAACCCAGAGCGGAAGCACGACGAAAGCAGCGACCTGCCAGTAGTAGAAAGCCCGGCGAACGAACATGCCTCAAGAGTACGGCGAGTAACGTGGTGACGGCAGTGCAGGCCACTGAAACACAGGCAAGTCAAAGGGAATCACCATGATCGAACTCCGTACGCCCGCCGAGCTCGACGAGATGCGGCCGGCCGGCGCGTTCGTCGGCGAGGTGCTCACCGAACTCGCATCACGAGCGGCCGTCGGGGTCAATCTTCTGAAGCTCGACCAGATCGCGCACGAGATGATCCGCGCGCGCGGCGCCGAGTCCTGCTACATCGACTACCACCCCTCTTTCGGCGCCAGCCCGTTCGGCAAGGTGCTCTGCACGTCGGTGAACGACGCCGTGCTGCACGGCCTCCCCCACGACTACCGGCTTCGCGACGGCGACATGCTCACCCTCGACTTCGCCGCCTCTGTCGACGGGTGGGTCGCCGATTCGGCCGTCACGCTCATCGTCGGCACGCCTCGGCCCGCGGATGCTCGGCTGATCGACACCACGAACCGGGCACTGGAGGCGGGCATCCGGGCCGCCCAGCCCGGCGGTCGTATCGGCGACATCTCCGCCGCCATCGCTGCCGTCGCGCACGCCGACGGATACTCGATCAACACCGACTTCGGCGGGCACGGCGTAGGCCGCACCATGCACGGCGACCCGCACATCCCGAACAACGGCCGGCCGGGCCGCGGTGTGCACCTCAAACCCGGCCTCGTGGTCGCCATCGAACCGTGGTTCCTCGAGACCACCGACAAGATCGTGACCGACCCCGACGGCTGGACGCTGCGGAGCGCCGACGGCTCGCGCGGCGCGCACGCCGAGCACACCATCGCGATCACCCCGGAGGGCCCGCTCGTACTGACGGCGCGCGCCTAGACAGCTTCAGGCCCTGCCCCGGCATCAGCACTCCACCCACCGCAGGGCGTCGGGAAACGGATGCCCGAACACTGCCGCGTTCTCGAAGTGGCGTCGCGCCCGCGCGAGGTCGACGGCCCCGCCCTCACCGTTCAGATACCGGAGTGCGAGCGAGTACTCCACGGCCGCGAGGCTCCTACTGGCTTCGGGGTCGACTCTCGAGTACTCGATCAGCGCCTGCTCGGCGCAGCTCGAACCGGCGTCTTCGGCAAGGAGCAGGCTGAGTATCGAGGCGTCGATGGCGGGCTGAGGGTGCCTGCCCGAAGATTAGCATTCCTCAGCTATGACATCTAGGGACTCTGGGCGGGTGGCAGCAGATCGGGTCGCACGCTCTTCGTGCGCTCGATCTGCGCGTCACGCCGCCAGGTTGCGATCGCGCCGTGGTTGCCTCCCATGAGCACCGGAGGAACGTCGAGCCCACGCCACGACGCCGGCTTCGTGTAGCTCGGGTACTCGAGCAGCCCGTCTTCGTGCGACTCCTCGACGAGGCTCTCCGGGTTGCCGATGACTCCCGGAATGAGGCGTCCGATCGCTTCGATCATCGCCATCACCGCGACCTCGCCACCATTCAGTACGTAGTCGCCCAGGCTCACGAGGCGAACGGATGCCCGGCTGCCGGCGTAATCGAAGACGCGGTGATCGATGCCCTCGTAACGCCCGCAGCCGAACACGAGGTGATCGGCTGCGCTGAGCTCCCGCGCCATCGCCTGCGTGAAGACCTCCCCCGCCGGCGACGGGAAGATGACGATGGGGCCGCCCTCACGGTCGGCCCCATCATCCGGAACCTGCTCACCGAGGATCGCGTCGAGCGCCTCGCCCCACGGCTCGGGTTTCATCACCATGCCGGCGCCGCCGCCGTAAGGCTTGTCGTCGACCGTGCGGTGCCGGTCGTGGGTGAAGTCGCGGAGGTCGTGCACCCCGACCTCGAGGATGCCGTCTTCCCGAGCACGGCCGAGCAAGGAGATGTCGAGCGCATCGAAGAACGTGGGAAAGATCGTGACGATGTCGATGCGCATCAGAAAACCCTAGCGCGAAGGCTACTCCGCGGGCTTCGCTGAATCAGGCGCCGCGGTGGGCTCGACCTCGGCGTCGTCGGCGGCGGGGGCGCCGTCGGCGGCGGCGGCGTCGGGGGCGGTTTCGTCTGCGTCGAGGGCAGCGTCGTCAGTGTCGGCCGCGGGGAGCTCCTCGAAGAGGCCGGGCGGGGGCGTGACCGTGATGGTGCCGCCCGCGACATCCACCGACGGAACGATCGCCTTCACGAAGGGCACCAGCACCTCGCCCGTCTCGGTCGAGACGTGCAGCAGATCCTGCGCGGAGAGGTGGTCGATCTGCGTCATGGTGCCGATGCGCACGCCGTCGCGGATGACGGCGAGACCGACGAGCTGGTGGTCGAACCACGCGTCTTCTTCATCGGTGGTCTCGCTCATGTCGTGGTCGATCCAGAGGATCGCTTTCGCCAGCGATTCGGCGGCAGTTCGGTCGGGAACGCCGACGAAGAAACCGACCGGATGCCCGTTGTACCAGCGGAGTTCAGCCAGTTCGAGGGTCTTGCCGTGCCAGGGTGAGGTCGTGGGGACCTGCAGCGTGAACACCGCGCCCGGAACGAATCGTCGTTCCGGGTCATCGGTGAACAGCTCGAGCTTGATCGCCCCCTTCAGCCCGTGGGCTTTGGTGAGGCGACCGACTCTCAGTTGCGTTTCGTTCTTAGAAATCGGTATCAACCACGTCGACACGAACGCGCTTGCCATCGGCAAGTGCTGCGACCAGCGTGCGCAACGCCTTGGCGGTGCGACCTGAACGACCGATCACCCGGCCGAGGTCGTCGGGGTTCACACGAACCTCGAGAACCTCGCCGCGCGGGGAGTTCTTTGCCACGACGTGAACGTCGTTCGGGTTGTCGACGATCCCCTTGACGAGGTGCTCGAGAGCCGGTGCGAGCAAGACTTACGCCTCGGTCGATGCGGCGTCGGAGTCGGCCCGGGCCGCGTCGTCAGCAGGCGCAGCGGCGGGGGCTGCAGGAGCCTCTGCCTTGGGGCGGAGAACCGGCTTCTTCTTCTCGTCGGCGACGAAGGCCTCTTTCGGGGCCTTGACGCGAACGGTCGAGACGGAGGTCGCGGCATCCTTCTTGAAGATGCCCCAGTCGCCGGTCAGCTTCAGCAGCGCGGTGACCTGCTCGGTCGGCTGAGCGCCGACACTGAGCCAGTACTGTGCACGGTCGGACTCGACCTCGATGAGCGAAGGCTCCTCGGTCGGGTGGTACTTGCCGATCTCCTCGATGACACGGCCGTCACGCTTGGTGCGGGCGTCGGCGACGACAATACGGTAGTACGGAGCGCGGATCTTGCCCATGCGCTTCAAACGGATTTTTACAGCCACAATTCTCCTGAGTATTTTTATGGGGCGAACTGCCGGCCGTGAGCGTGGGGGCACACTCGGCCAAGAATAAGTTCTAAGGATCTGCGCGACGCCTGATTAGAGGGTCGGGCGGGGGCAGACTCGACTGACCATTCTGTCAGAAAAATTGGCCATAGAGTAATCACGACCGCAAATCCGTACCGTGCGACTGCTGCGCGGGCACCGACACAGTCAGAGGCATGCCGATGGAGATCACCTTCGCACACTCCGAGCGATCGACACTCGGTATCGAATGGGAGATCGCCCTCGTCGACCAGGGCTCCGGCGATCTCGTGTCCGTCGCCGGCGACGTGCTCGAGGCCCTCCGCGGGGCCGACGGCTCCGAGCATCCGCAGATCACGGGCGAACTTCTCCTCAACACCGTCGAGTTGGTGACGAAAGTGCACAGATCGGTTCCGGATGCTGTGGCTGATCTCCTCGGGATGTTGGATGAAGTGCGGGCCATCACCGACCCGCTCGACGTGGAGTTGATGTGCGCAGGAACCCATCCATTCGCCCAGTGGTACGACCAGCAGGTCACCGACAAGGAGCGGTACCACCGCCTCGTCGACCGCACCCAGTGGTGGGGTCGCAACATGCTCATCTGGGGCATCCACGTGCACGTCGGGGTCGAGAGCCGCGACAAGGTGCTGCCCTTGCTGAACGGCCTGCTGACCTACTACCCGCACCTCCAGGCTCTGAGCGCGTCGAGTCCGTTCTGGGCGGGGGCGAACACGGGATACGCGTCGAACCGCGCGCTGATGTTCCAGCAGCTGCCGACGGCGGGGCTGCCCTACCAGTTCGGCAGCTGGGCGAACTACGAGGAGTACGTCGCCGACATGATGACGACGGGCATCATCGACGACCACACGGAGGTGCGGTGGGACATCCGCCCCTCCCCGCAGTGGGGCACTGTCGAGATGCGCGCCTGCGATGGGTTGTCGAGCCCCCAGGAGATCGGCGCCGTGGCGGCGCTCATCCAGTGCCTCGTCGAGCACATGAGCGAGAAGCTCGACGCGGGCGAAGACCTCGTGACCCTGCAGCCGTGGTTCGTACGCGAGAACAAGTGGCGTGCGGCCCGCTACGGGCTCGACGCCGAGATCATCCTGAACCCGGCGGGCGACGAGCGGCTCGTGACCGACGAGATCCGCGACCTGCTCGTCACGCTCGCGCCGACGGCGGAGAAGCTGGGATGCTCGGCCGAGCTCGCCCAGGTCGAGCTCATTCTCGACCTGGGCGCGAGCTACCAGCGGCAGTTGCGGGTGGCCGATCAGAACGGCGGCAGCCTGAAGGCCGTCGTGTCGTCACTCACCCACGAGCTGAGGCACGGCCTGGTGCGCTGAGCCCGGTTTCGGGCGCGGCCACGGCGTGGGTGCTGCTGCGACCGCGCTGCGAGCTACTCGGCGTTCTTGGCGTCTCGCCAGGCCAGAAGGTCGGCGACCTGCGAGGTGTCGATGTTCGGGCCGGTGATGCCGAGGGTGAAGAGGGTGGCGCCGAGTGCGTGCTGGGCTTCGAGGGAGTCCATCGAGGTGTCCCCGACTCCGGCGCGAACGCTGGCGCCGGCGGAGATCTCGATCTCGTCGAAGTCGCGGCCGATCTCCTCGCAGTGCGAGCGCAGAATGCCGAGCTTGCGCTCCAGGGTCTCGGCGTCGGCGAAGCTGTGCCAGATGTCGGCGTGCTTCGCCACGATACGCAGCGTCTTCTTCTCGCCGCCGCCACCGATCAGCACCGGGATCTTGCGGGTGGGCGGCGGGTTCAGCACCGACCAGCGCGACTCGATGCGCGGCATGGCCTCGGCCAGGGCATCCAGACGCTGGCCGGGGGTACCGAACTCGTAGCCGTACTCGTCGTAGTCACGCTCGAACCAGCCTGCACCGATGCCGAAGACGAGGCGACCGGCCGCTCCGTTCTTGGCACTGATGTGGTCGACCGTGCGGGCCATGTCGGCCAGCAGGTCGGGGTTGCGGTAGGTGTTGCAGGTCACAAGCGGACCGAATTCGATGGTCGTGGTCTGCTCGGCCCAGGCGGCCAGCATGCTCCAACCCTCGAAGTGGGTGCCCTCCGGGTCACCCGAGAGCGGGTAGAAGTGATCCCAGTTGAAGGCGATGTCGACGCCGAGTTCTTCGAGCGACGCCAGGGTGTCGCGAATCTCGGTGTACGTGGAGTGCTGGGGGGCGATCTGCACGCCGATGCGCACAGGGCGGATGCTCGAAGTGGTCATGGAAGTAGCCTACGACGAGAGGGTCGGCGCCCGTCAGGCGAGGTCGGCGCGGCCGAGCCGCCAGTACCCCATGAAGGCGGCGCAGGAGCGATCGAGACCGCAGTCGCGCACGAAGTGGCGGCGCAGTTCCTTCACCACGCCGGCCTCGGCCGCGACCCAGGCGTAGACGTCGGTGCGATCGCAGAGCGGGATGCCGCTGTACTCCCCCGGCACGTCCCACAGCACGGCCGAGTCCACGTCGACGTCGTCGAGTTCGACCTCTGCTGCGCGCGCGGAGTCGGCATTCCGAGTGTCGGCACCCGCGTGCGCAGCGCCACCGGCGGGCGCGGATGCGGCACCGTCCTCCACTGCGCCGGCGCCGGCGCGGGTGCCCGTGCCGAACAGCAGCTCCGTTGCCGCCCTGACCGCCGGTACGAGCGCCGAGCCCGGCAGGCCGTCACCCCGTTCGACGTGCCGAACCTCGACCCCGGGGTGGTAGCCGAGGGCCAGGCGGTCGTCGGCATGCGGGGTCTCGACGAGGGCGATCCCCCGGGCATCCGGAGCCAACTTCTCGAGGATCGCGGCGATCGCCGGCAGAGCGGTCTCGTCTCCGATCAACAGGTGCAGGCCGGTCTCGGCGGGCGGAGCGAAGTCGACGCCACCGCAGTCGCCGTCGAAGTGGTGGTTGGGTCCGACGACGATGAGCGGGTCACCCGGGCGGGCCGTAGAAGCCCAGGCCGATGCCGGGCCCGAGTCGCCGTGCATCACGATGTCGACGTCGATCTCGGCGAGCTGCCGCCGAACGGCACGCACGGTGTAGGTGCGGATCGGGTTCTGAAGCTCCGCCGGCAGCGCACGCCAGTCTCCGTACCAGTTCTCGGTGCGGGGCATGGGGGCGAGGCCGACGACCGGCAGGGGCAGAATCAGCTTGATGCGCTGGTCGTACCCGGTCTCGGCGAAGTCATCGAGGTCGCCGCCCCCGAAGGTGAAGCGGGAGAGGTTCGGGCTGAGCGCCCGCACTCGCACGACCGAGACATCGAAGACCCGAAAACTCGACTGGGACTGTGCCTTCTGCGACTGTGCGCTCTGCGACTGCGACTGCGACTGCGACTGCGCGTTCTGCGACTGCGCTGCTCCTCGCGCTCCGTCTCGATCTGAACCGCGATCGGCGTCAGCGGTACCGCCCCCGGGCGTCGTCGTGACCGAAGTCGTCGTGCTTGTGCTGGGCATGGATCGCCTCCCTCTGTAGGTAAGGCTATCCTAAGTAAAGACCCTGTGCACAGGCCGAGAAGGGGATCAGCGGCGCAGGAACTTCTGCAACGACTCGAGTTCCTTCTCCGAGGGGCCGCCCTCCGGCGCGGAACCCCGCCCGCCGCCCAGACCGAAGCCCGACCCGGCAGGAGCGTCGGAACCGGCGCCCGGCGCCTTCTCCCCCGAGGCGATCGCCGCGTTCTCTGCGGCACGCTTCGCCGGGTTTCCCGACTTGGAGCCCTTCTTCGCCTGAACCTTCTTGCCGCGACCGCCGGCGAATCCTGCACCCGCCATCGGGCCCATGCCGGGAATCTGCGGCACACCGCCCTTCGCGACCGTCTTCATCATCTTCGAGGCCTGCTCGAAGCGCTGCACGAGCTGGTTCACGTCGGTCACGGTCATGCCGGAGCCCCGCGCGATGCGCACGCGGCGCGATCCGTTCAGAAGCTTCGGGTTCGTGCGCTCGGCCTTGGTCATCGACTGGATGATCGCCTCGGTGCGCACGATCTCGCGCTCGTCGAAGTTGTTGAGCTGCTCCTTCATGGCCCCGGCGCCCGGGAGCATGCCGATCATCTTCTTCAGCGAACCGGCACCACGCAACTGCTGCATCTGGCCGAGAAAGTCGTCGAGCGTGAACGAATCGGTGCGGAACTTCTCCGCGACCTTCTTCGCCTCCTCCTCGTCGAAGGCGCCCTGCGCCTGCTCGATGAGGGTCAGGATGTCGCCGAGATCGAGGATGCGCGACGCCATGCGGTCGGGGTGGAACGGCTCGAAGTCGTCGAGCGACTCCCCGGTCGACGCGAAGATGATCGGTCGCCCGGTCACCGACGCCACAGAGAGCGCCGCGCCACCGCGGGCGTCACCGTCGAGCTTCGTGAGCACGACACCGGTGAAGTCGACGCCCGCCTGGAAGGCCTTCGCGGTCGCGACCGCGTCTTGCCCGATCATCGCATCGATGACGAACAGCACCTCGTCGGGCTGCACGGCCTTACGGATGTCGGCAGCCTGCTTCATCATGTCGGCATCGACACCGAGACGGCCGGCGGTGTCGACGATGACCACGTCGTACTGCTTGTCGACGGCCCACTTGATGGAGTCCTTCGCGACCTTGACCGGGTTGCCGACGCCGTTGCCGGGCTCCGGCGCGTACACGGCCACCCCCGCCTGCCCGCCGACGACCTGCAACTGCTGCACCGCGTTCGGGCGCTGGAGGTCGGCGGCGACGAGCAGCGGTGTGTGCTGCTGCTTCGCGAGCCACTTCGCCAGCTTGCCGGCGAGAGTCGTCTTACCCGCACCCTGGAGCCCGGCGAGCATGATGATGGTCGGCGGCCGCTTAGCGAACATGATCTGGCGGGCCTCGCCACCCAGGATGCCGATCAGCTCTTCGTTGACGATCTGCACGACCTGCTGGGCCGGGTTCAGCGCCTTGTTCACCTCGTCGCCGAGGGCGCGCTCACGCACCTTGCCCGTGAAGTCCTTGACGACATCGAGCGCGACGTCGGCGTCGAGAAGGGCGCGCCGAATCTCGCGAACGGTCGAATCGACGTCGGCCGGGCTCAGCTTGCCCTTGGTGCGGAGGTTTCTGAACGTCTCCGCCAAGCGGTCAGACAGGTTTCCAAAAGTTGCCATGGTGAGACGAGTTTAACCGATGAGGTTCTGCACGAAGACGTGCGGCGTGAAACCGGTGAGGTCGTTGATGCCCTCACCCTGGCCGATCAGCTTGATCGGGATGCCGGTGCGCTCCTGCACAGCCAGCACGAACCCGGCCTTGGCCGAGCCGTCGAGCTTGGTGAGCACGAGCCCGGTCACCCCGGCGTGTTCGATGAACGCCTCCGCCTGCAGCAGTCCGTTCTGGCCCGTCGTGGCATCCAGCACGAGCAGCACCTCCGCGACCGGGGCCTGTTTCTCGATGACGCGCCTGATCTTCGTGAGCTCGTCCATCAAACCGCCCTTGGTCTGCAGGCGGCCCGCAGTGTCGATGATGGCGATCTCGATGCTGTTCCGCTTGGCGTACTCCACCGTCTGGAAGGCGACGGATGCCGGATCCTGACCCTCCTGCTGCGGCCGCACGATGTGCGCGCCGGCCCGCTGGGCCCAAGTCGCGACCTGCTCCACCGCTGCCGCTCGGAAGGTGTCGGCGGCACCGACGACGACGCTGCGGTTGTAGTTCGCGAGGAACTTCGCGAACTTGCCGATCGTCGTCGTCTTGCCCACACCGTTCACGCCGACCACAAGCACGATCGCCGGCCGCTCGGTGAGCTTGAGTGTGGAGTCGAGCTTGGAGAACCGTTCTTCGAGGGTCTCCCGCAGCATCCGCTGGAGGTCTTTCGGGTCGGTCGTGTTGTAACGCGAGACCTTCGCCTTGAGGTCGTCGACGATCTGGTCGGTGACGTCGATGCCGAAGTCGCCCGTGATCAGGGCGGTCTCGAGGTCGTCCCAGGTGTCCTGGTCGATGGTGCGCTTCGCGAACATGCCGCGCAGGGCACCGGAGAGGGACCACGGAGTTCGTTCTGCCATGACACCAGACTATTCGTCGGCCGGTGCCCGCAGAACCAGAGCATGGCATTCAAGCTGGGAACGGGCTGGGAAGGTCATTGACATCGGTGTGGCAGAAGAGTTGTGTGGTTCAGCAAGGAAAGGGGGCACCCGATGCCCGAAACATCCATAGCAGCAGATGTGTTTCCTCTGCTTTTCGTCGCGGTCTGCGTTCTGGTCGCCGTCGGCTTCGTCGCCACGATCGCCCTGATGTTCAGGAATGTGCGAAAGGTTCGGCGATCGGGCCACGATCCGTTCACCCTGCAGGCCGACCTCACCACCCGCGCGTTGAACAGCGCGATGCTCGCCCCGGCTCGGACCGCCGAAGACCGCCTGCACGAACTCGACGAGTTGCAGCACCGCCACGTGATCTCGGCCGAGGAGTACGTGCGGGCCCGCGAGCGCGTGCTCAGCGGGCAGTGACGCCCGCGCTCAGCTGAGCCGAAGGGGCACCTTCTCGCTGTCGAACACACTGACGATCCAGTCGAAAGGCGTCGGGCCGCGCATCCATTCCGCGTCGAGCAGCCGTGCACGACGTTCGCGGCTCGTCGGCTGTCGATTGAGCAGCCGAACCGCCTCCGCGTAGCCGAGTTGACGCCTGCTGGCAGCGGAGCGCATCCATTCGAAGGCGAACTGCTGCTCTGGCGTGCCGAACCCGCCGTTCAGACAATCCGCCAGGCCGTCGAGGCTTCGGCCGAAGTACCCGCCGGGCCCATTGACCGCCTCGCCGATCACTGTGAAGAACGACTCCCATCCCGACACCGCCAGCCCTTCGATGGTGTAGACGACACCGGTGAACGCGGAGTCGTCGAGGTGCGGCCTCACCGGCGGAGGATCGCTCGCGAACGAGGGCGCCGATCCTTCCGGTCTGGAGGGGTCGACGACAAAGCCCCCTCCACGTGGGTCGAGGCGGATCGTCGATCCGGGCTGCCAGGCGAGCATCAGTGCCTCGAAGAGGCAAACGCTGATCGCGACCACTTCCGCCTCGCGCTCACCGGGTGTTCCGAGAAGGGCCGGATGCGCGGCCAGGAGGAGGGCCGGAGGCACCGCCACCCCGACTCGTTGGTCCCGACGAACGGGATGCTGCACGATCAGCGTCGGCGGTCTGCGTGACACCCCTGCGACATCGGGCGTTTCCGCCATCCGCTGCAGGAATTCGTCGAACGCAATGTGCCGGAGTACGGCTTCGTCATGAGAGAGCTGCATCGTCCACCGTTCGAAGAAACGACAAAGCCTCAGTATAGGACGGGTTCAGACCCTCAGGAGGCGACCTCGACGCGCTGGCCGATGACGGCCGAGACGCCGTCTTGCCGCATCGACACCCCGTAGAGCGCGTCCGCGATCTCCATGGTGCGCTTCTGGTGGGTGATCACGATGAGCTGGGAGGTCTTCCGGAGGTCCTGGAAGATCGTCAGGAGGCGCCCGAGGTTGGCGTCGTCGAGGGCGGCCTCCACCTCGTCCATGATGTAGAACGGGCTGGGGCGGGCCTTGAAGATCGCGATCAGCAGGGCGACCGCCGCGAGGGAGCGCTCGCCGCCCGAGAGCAGCGAGAGGCGCTCGATCTTCTTGCCGGCCGGCTTCACCGACACCTCGACGCCGGTGGTGAGCAGGTCGTCGGGGTTGGTGAGCGAGATGCTGCCGGTGCCGCCCGGGAACAGCACGGGGAACACCTCGGCGAAGGCGTTCTGCGTGTCGAGGAAGGCGCTCTCGAAGATGAACTTCATCTTGTCGTCGATCTCGTCGATGATCGTCAGCAGGTCTTTGCGCGTGTTCGTCAGGTCGGTGAGCTGCTCGGTGAGGAACCGGTGCCGCTGTTCGAGCGCCTCGAATTCCTCCAGCGCGAGCGGGTTCACCCTGCCGAGCTCTGCGAGCATCCGCTCGGCCTTCGCGAGCCTGCGCTTCTGCGCCTCCCGCTCGAACGGGATGCCCGTGGGGCCGTCATCGGGGATCAGCTGGTCGGGGCCGTACTCCGCCACCAGGTCGTCTTCGACGAGCCCGAGCTCTGAACCGACGCGCTCCAGCACGCTCGACAGGTGCAGCTTCTTCTCGTAGATCTGCAGTTCGAGCCCGTGCACGTTCTCGGTGATGCCCTGCAACCGGTCGCGCAGCCCGCCCTCTTCGCGCCGCAGCTCGCCGAGCTCGGCGTTCTGTTCGGCCCGTTCGGCCTCGCGCTGGGCGAGTTCGAGCCGGGCGGCGGCCACGCTGCGGTCGACGGAGTCGAGCACGTCGGGGAGGCTCGACGTGACGGCGGTCGCACGATCCACCTGCCGACGGCGCAGCACCTCCCGCCGGGCGGCCTCCTCCGCCGCCGCCCGCTCGGCGACCAGCTGGCGCTCGAGGTCGAGCACGCGGGCCTGCTCGGCGCGCACGCGCTCGCGCACGGTCTCGAGCTGCAGCCGGGCATCCAGTTCGCCCTCCCGGGCTCGCTCAAGCGCCCCGAGCAGATCGTCGCGCGAGCTGACATCGAGAATGGGCCTCGGGCGGGAGCGTGCCGCTTCGAGCTCGGCGCGGGCCTTGTCTGCGGCGGCGAGCGCCGTGGCCACGGTCTCCCCGGCGAGCGCGCGGCTGCGTTCGAGGCGCTCGTACTCGCCCCGGCTCGCGTCGACCTGGGCCTTCAGGCGGGAGAGCCGTTCGGTCTGGGCTGCGAGACGCGAGTCGAACTCGCGGAGCGCTGCGAGCGCAGCCTGGGACTGCTGCTTCGCGTTCTGCAGAATGCCGCGCTGCTCGGCGAGCGCGAACTTCGCCCGGTCGATCTCCGCGGTCACCGTCTCGAGGCGGGCGGCGGCGGAGTCGCGCTCAGCCACCAGTTCGAGCCGCGACCGTTTCGCGCCCGACCCCCCGCGCAGCACGAACTCGGTCAGCACGTCGCCCGCCTTCGTGATCACGGTCAGAGGCATGGCGGGATGGGCGACGGACTCCGCCTCGCCCTTCGCTCCGGTCGAGGGCGTGGCAGCAGCTTCCCCGGTCTCACCCTGCTGCAGGCTCCGGATGCTCGGCCAGGCGTCGCGCGCAGCGTCGAGGTCGTCGGCGATGAGGGTCGCCGCGAGCAGCGCGTGCACGCCGCCCGGCGCGGTGACGACCTCGCCGGCGAAGCGCAGCCCAACGCCCGCGAACTGCGGCGCGCCGCCCGTTCCGGACCGGCGGCTCCCCCGCCCGTCGCCGTCGCTCGCGGCGGCCGCACCATGCACGGCGCCGCCGCCCGCACCCGCCGAGCCACCCGCATCCGCCAAGCCACCCGCGTCCGCATCCGCCCCGCCGCGCGCCACGATCACCTCGACGCGCCCCATGTCGCCGTCCCGGGCCCGCGCGAGCGCCGCGAACGCGTCGCCCGCCGTCTCGGCGAGCACCCCGTCGGCCAGCGACCCGAGGGCCGCCGCGATCGCGACCTCAAAGCCCGGCTCGACCTGCACGTGGTCGGCCACGAGTCCGCGCACGCCCGCGACGCCTGCCGCCGCGAGCTCGCTCGACCCGTCTTTCTGGCCGAGCGCCATCGAGAGGGCGCTGGCCTTGCCCGCGAGGGCGTCGCGTTCCCGCTCGTGGCCGTGCAGGGCATCCCGCAGCCGTTCGATCTCGGCCTCCGCCTCGAACACCGCCGCCTGGGCGAACTCGTACGCTTCGTCGAGGTCGGTCTCCCCCGCGTCGGCCAGGGCCGCGGACGCCTCGAGCTCGACGAACTCGATCTGCAACCGTTCCCGGCGCAGGGCGGCAGCGTCGAGCGCGTTCGCCTGCCGGAGGTCTTCTCCACGCACGGCTGCGAGCCGGGAGTTGGCCGACTCCAGCTGGCCGGCCAGCTTCGAGATCTCGAGGTCGTGCCGCGAGACGAGGGCGCTCTGGGCGGCGATCTGCTCGTCGGCGTCGTCGAGGGCCTGCCGAGCCGCCCGGGTGAGCTGCTGCCCGGTGAGCCAGGCCGCCTCCGCCGCCACGACTCCCCCGGCCAGCCGCTCGGCCTCCTCGCGCGAATCGGCCACCATCGAGGGCGTCACGCCCGGGCCAGAGGCGCGCTCGGCCGGCTCCGTTCCGAGCAGGGCCAGGCGCTGGTTGGCAAGGGTGTAGAGGCCGCGCAGGCGCTCCTGCACCGACTCGAGGCCGAATGCCGTTCGCCGGGCAAGGTCGACAGCATCCCCGTCCTGCGCCTCGAGGATGCGGTTGATGCGCAACTGGTTCTGTTCGAGCCGCTCCTGCAGCACGATGCGTTCGGTGCGTCGTTCGTTCTCTGTGCGACTGTGGTCGTCGAGCGCGGTGCGCAGCGCCACGACCTCGTCGGCGAGCAGCCTGGCCCGGGCATCCCGCACCACCGAGGCGATGGTCTGCGCCTCTTTCGCGACCTCGGCCTGCCGACCGAGCGGTTTCAGCTGGCGTCGCAACTCACCCGCCAGGTCGCTGAGGCGGGTGAGGTTCGCCTGCATCGCTTCGAGCTTGCGTTCGGTCTTCTCCTTGCGGCGACGGTGTTTCAGAATGCCGGCCGCCTCTTCGATGAAGCCGCGACGGCCCTCTGGGGTGGCGTGCAGCACGGCGTCGAGCTGCCCCTGCCCGACGATGACGTGCATCTCCCGGCCGAGCCCCGAATCGCTCAGCAGCTCCTGCACGTCGAGCAGCCGGCACTGGTCGCCGTTGATCGCGTACTCGCTGCCGCCGTTCCGAAACAGGGTGCGACTGATCGTCACCTCGGAGTAGTCGATCGGCAGGGCGCCGTCGGCGTTGTCGATCGTCAGCACCACCTCTGCCCGGCCGAGCGGGCCGCGCGTCGAGGTGCCCGCGAAGATGACGTCTTCCATCTTGCCGCCGCGGAGCGTCTTCACGCCCTGCTCGCCCATCACCCAGGCGAGCGCGTCGACGACGTTGCTCTTGCCGGAGCCGTTCGGCCCGACCACGCAGGTGACCCCCGTCTCGAAGGCGAAGGTCGTCGGCTGCGCGAACGACTTGAATCCCTTGAGGGTGAGGCTCTTCAGATGCACGGCCCACCCCTTCCGGTCGTCGTCGGTGGCTCTGTCGCGTGGTGCTCTAGGCTACCGAACCGGATGCCCGTGGCCGCCGTGCCGCGCTGGCAGCCCGCCGCGCTTTCCACCAGCCGCGCAGGCCACCAGGCGCAGGCGGCCCACCGCCCAACAGCAGGCGCCGAGACGGGCGGCGATACACTCGGGGCATGGCACGCACACCGCTGGTCGGCATCGGCGATCCGCTCGACGAACGAGAGCTCGCCCGGTACTCTCGCCAGCTCCGGATGCCGCAGCTCGGCCTCGACGGGCAGCGCCGCCTGAAGGCGGCCCGGGTTCTGGTGCTCGGCGCCGGCGGTCTCGGGTCCCCGGTGCTGCTCTACCTCGCCGCAGCCGGGGTCGGCACGCTGGGCATCGTCGACGACGACACGGTCGACGACTCGAACCTGCAGCGGCAGATCATCCACTCGACGGCGACCGTCGGCACCCCCAAGGCCCGATCGGCCCGTGACGCCATCGAGCGACTGAACCCGTTCGTGCGGGTCGAGCTGCACGAACGGCGCCTCGACGCCGGCAACGCCGCCGCGATCTTCGCCGGCTACGACCTCATCGTCGACGGCACAGACAACTTCGCGACCCGCTACGTCGCGAACGACACGGCGGCTGAACTCGGAATGCCCTACGTCTGGGGATCGGTGCTGCGCTTCGACGGGCAGGTCTCGACGTTCTGGCGCGAGCGGGCGGCGAACGGGATGCCCGCCAGCGGCCTGACGCTGCGAGATCTCTTTCCGCAGCAGATCGCCGACGATGAGGCCGAATCGTGCTCGGTGGCGGGGGTGCTCGGCCCGCTCTGCGGAACGGTGGGCGCCGCGATGGCGACAGAGGCGATGAAGCTCATCGTCGGCTTCGGCGAACCGCTGATCGGGCGTATCCTGGTGATCGACGCGCTGGAGGGCAGCTCCACCGAGGTGCCGTTCGCTGCGGCACCGGCGGCGGCACCCGTGACCGACCCGGCGGTGGCAGCGGCTCCGGCAACAGCGGCGGCAGCCGCACCCGCAACCCCTGCCCGCAGGCCCGCCTCGATCAGCGTCACAGCCCTGGCCACGCGACTGGAGGGCCGGGCATCCGGAACCGACGACTTCATTCTGCTCGACGTGCGCGAACCGTGGGAGCGCGAGGTCGCCAGTATCGAAGGCTCGGTTCTCGTGCCGTTGCAGTCGCTGCTGTCGGCGGCCGCCGAGGAGGTGCTGCCGAAGAGCGCGGAGATTCTCGTCCACTGTCACCTCGACGTGCGTTCGCAGTATGCGCGCGACGTGATGCTGCAGTCGGGCTGGCAGAACGTGGTGTTCGTCGAGGGGGGCATCGAAGCGTGGTCGCGCGAGGTCGACCCCGAGGTCGCTCGGTACTAGCCTCAGCGCCTCAGCGCCCGCCGGCGATCTCGACCGCGGCGCGAACCAGCTCGGCATTCGACTGCGCCTGCGTACCATCGGGCAGCAGGAAGGTGTCTTCGAAGCCGACCCGCATGTCGACCCCGCGCCGCGCGGCGTCTTCGAGCAGCACCCAGGTCGCCTCACCGTCGCCGTGCTGCAGCCGGGGCACCTCCACGCGACCGTGGTCGAGCACCCGGTGGATCTCCCCCACGATGTCGACCGCCCTGGCCACATCGAGTTCGACCGGCTCGATGAGCACGCGCAGCAGGGAGGGCGTGATCTCGCTCGCCACCAGGAACTCGGCCTCGGCGACCGTCCACACGCCGGCCTCGACGGGAATTCCGCGCTCGTTCAGGCGCATGATCAGCTCGATCGCACCCTCTTCGCCCAGGTTCACCGACGCGAAGTCGGGCTCGCTCCAGCCGGAGACGTAGTCGAGCCGGCGAGCGGTGTCACCCTCGATCCAGGCCCCGGTGCCCACGCCGACCGGGTACGGCTGGCTGGCCTTCACCGTGCGCACCACCTCGTCGGTGACGTCGGCGGCGAGGGTCTCGGCCCCCGAGGCGGTTCGCGGATGCACGTGGAACGCCTGCGCCCCCGCACGAACGCACTCCCGGGCATCCGCCGCGAGCTCGGCGGCCGTGGCGGGAACCTGGGGGTGGTCGACCTTCGCGAAAGGGCCATTGAGGCTTGCCTGGATCACCGGTCGACTCACCCTCCCGCGAACGGCGGCAGCACGTCGAGCGTGTCTCCGTCGCCGAGGCTGCTGCTGCGGTCGGGGGTGGTGATTCCGTTCACGAGAAAGCTGCTGCGGGTGAAGACCGGGATGCCGGCGAGCCCTGCATCGGCGAGCAGACCGTCGATCGTGGTTCCGTGCGGCACGGCTCTCGTCTCCTCCGAGACGCCGGCGGCGGCCTTGGCTGCCGCGAAGTAGCGCACCGTCACGTTCATCGCCGCGTCAGCCACCGATCGCGCTCATCGGCCGGTCGGGCTGTTGGAAACCCGCGAGCGACATACCGTGGCCCGACGGCTTGGCCCACATGGCCTGTCGCCAGAGGTCGGCGACCTCGTCGTCGCCGGCGCCCGCCCGCATCGGGCCGAGCAGGTCGGTCTCGGTGTGCGAGAACAGGCAGCTGCGCACTCCCCCCTCGGCGGTCAGCCGGGTGCGGCGGCAGTCGTCGCAGAACGCCTCGGTGACCGAAGCGATGATGCCCACCGTGCCGAGCTCGGGGCCGTCGGCGGCGGCTCCCCGCCGCTTCACCCGGTAGAGCTCGGCCGGAGCACCGTCGCGGGGCGCCGCATCCGGAGTCAGCTCGAAGCGCTCGGAGAGCCGACGGCGCATCTCGGCAGCCGTGATCATGACGTCACGGTCCCAGATGTGGTCGGCGTCGAGCGGCATCTGCTCGATGAAGCGCAGCTGGTGGCCGCCCGCGAGCGCCCACTCGAGAAGGTCGGCGCCCTGGTCGTCGTTGACCCCGGGTATCAGCACCGCATTGATCTTGGTGTTGCGGATGCCCGCCTCAGCGAGCGCATCGATACCCTTCAGCACCCGCTCGAGGAACGGCCGCCGGGTGATGATGGCGAACGTCTCGGGGCAGATCGTGTCGAGAGAGACGTTGACGCGGTCGAGACCGGCGTCGGCGAGCGCCACCGCGCGACCGGAGAGCCCGATGGCGTTGGTTGTCAGCGAGATCTCGGGCCGGGCATCCAGAGCGGCGACGTCGCGGATGATCTCGACCAGGTCTTTGCGCAGCAGCGGCTCGCCCCCGGTGAAACGCACCTGGCGCACCCCGAGCACCTCGGTGGCGATGCGGGCGAGACGCACGATCTCGTCGCGCTGCATGAGCTTCGACGCGGGCTGGAAGGGCAGCCCCTCTGCGGGCATGCAGTAGGTGCAGCGCAGGTTGCACTTGTCGGTCAGCGAGATGCGCAGGTCTGTCGCCGTGCGACCGTAGCTGTCGAGCAGCCCGGCTGCGGCAGGGCGGATGCCGCGTGCCGCGGTCTCGGCAGAACCCGAGGCGGCAGACGACCCCGACCGCATCTGCGGCACGGGAAGCATGACGGTCATGCTCTCAGTGTAAGAGCGCTCCCCTGTGCGCGCGGACTTCGGCGCGTGATTGGGTGCGCACCTTCGGCATGTCGGAGGAGTGCGGCAGGATGGACGTGTGAACCGCCGCCCCCTCGAAGAACACCGCGCAGCCGTCGAGCGCCTGCTCGCCCCGCTGGCCGAGAACCGCGCCAGCGAGACGCTCGTGGTGTCTCCCGCGCGCCTGGCCGCGCGCCCGGGCGACTACCGGGGCCGGGTGCTTGCCGCCGATGTTCTCTCGCCGACCGACCTGCCCTCGTTCGACAACTCCCAGATGGACGGGTACGCCGTCTCGTGGTTCGACCTCGTGACCGCGTCGCCCGAGCAGCCCGTCGCCCTACGCGTCGCGCCCCAGATCGCCGCCGGCGAGGGCGGGGCTCCCCTCGTGGCCGGCACCGCCGCGCCGATCATGACGGGCGCGCCGGTTCCGGCCGGGGCGGATGCGATCGTGCCGATCGAGCAGGCGGTTCCGCCGGTGTTCCCCGATCCCGATGCCCTGCAGCTGGCCTTCGACCTGGAGGAGGCGGGGGCGCCCGGCGTGACGACCGAGGCGGAGCAGCCCGGCGGCAGCGAGCCCGACCTCATCCTCGGTAGCGGAGTGCGCAACGAGACGACGGCTCGCCCCAGCGTGAGCTTCACCTCCCCGGTCACGCCCGGCGCCTACGTGCGGCGAACGGGCAGCGACGTACAGGCGGGCGCGGTTCTGCTGCCCGAGGGCAGCACGCTCGGCGCCGCCCAGCTCGGCGTGGTCGCTGGCACCGGCCTCACAGAGGTCGAGGTGGTGAAGCGGCTGCGTGTGCTGCTGGTGTCGACCGGCCACGAGATCCGCGACGCCGGGTCTGAGCTCGCGGCCGGGCAGATCTACGATTCCAACAGTGTGGCGCTCAGCACCGCGCTCATCGAGGCGGGGTGCGAGGTCACGGCGGTCGCCTGCCGGTCGGATGACGCGCCGGTGCTACTCGGCATCCTGAACCAGCACGGGCCGGAGGCCGACCTCATCATCACGGTGGGCGGGGTCAGCGCGGGCGCGCGCGAAGTGGTGCGCGACGCGCTCGCGCCGCTCGGGGTCGAGTTCCGCTCGGTGGCGATGCAGCCGGGTGGCCCGCAGGGCCTCGGGCTCGCCGTGATCCCGTCGTCGGCGCCGAGCACGCCGCTCTCACGGCCGACGCTCTGCCTGCCGGGCAACCCGGTGAGCGCGCTGGTGTCGTTCGAGATGTTCGTGCGCCCGGTGCTGCGGCGCTTCGCGCAGTTCGAGCCCGCCGAACGGGTGCGCGAGGTCGCCATGCTGGCAGAGGCCGTCGATTCGCCGGCCGAGACGTACCAGGTGCGGCGCGGCTTCGTGAGGGAAGACGGAACGGTCGCCCTGATCGGCGGCCCGAGCTCCCATCTGCTGCACTCGTATGCGTCGTCGAACGCGCTGGTGCACATTCCCGCAGAGGTGACCCACCTCGACACGGGCGACCCCGTGATGGTGTGGAGGATCGATGACTGACGAGGCCGATGCACTGACCCACGTGCGCCCCGACGAGGCCGATGCCCTGACACACGTACGCCCTGACGGCGCTGTGCTCATGGTCGACGTGACCGACAAGGCGGTGACGAAGCGCGTCGCCCACGCCGAGGCCGTGCTCAACACGCGAGCCGACGTCATCGCGATGCTGGTGGCCGGCGAACTGCCCAAGGGCGAGGCGCTGGCGACGGCCCGCATCGCCGGCATCATGGGGGCGAAGCAGACGTCGAACCTGATCCCGCTCTGCCATCCGCTTCCGCTCTCCGGGGCGACCGTCGACTTCACGCCCGAGGAGACCCGCGTCGTGATCCGCACCACGGTCAAGACGACGGGCGTCACCGGGGTCGAGATGGAGGCGCTCACGGCGGCCTCGGTCGCGGCACTGACGCTCTACGACATGATCAAGGCTGTCGACAGGCACGCCAGCATCACCGGCATCCGGGTGCTGGCCAAGAGCGGCGGCAAGAGCGGCGACTGGGTGGCGCCGTGAGCGGCGGCGAGGGCGGCGGCGGCGCGGGCAGAGTCGGCAGTGCGGGCAGAGTCGGCAGCGCGGGCAGTGTCGGCGGCGAGGGCAGTGTCGGCCGCGCGGGCAGTGTCGGCATCCTCATCGTGTCGACGCGCGCCGCCGCGGGTACCTACGACGACCGCACCGGCCCGCTCATCGAGGCGTGGGCGACGGCTCGTGGATGGTCGGTGGCGAACCGCCTCGTCGTACCGGACGGCCCGGGGGTCGGCCCCGCTATCGCTGAGCTGCTGCGGGCGGCACCCGACCTCGTCGTCACCAGCGGCGGAACGGGCATCCACCCCCACGACCGCACCCCCGACCAGACCCGGCCGCTGCTCGACTACGAGATCCCCGGTTTCCCCGAAGAACTGCGTCGGCGCGGTGGCCAGAAGGTCGCGAGCGCCCTGCTCTCGCGGGGGCTCGCCGGGGTCGCCGGCTCGAGCATCGTGGTGAACCTGCCGGGCTCGACCGGCGGTGTGCGTGACGGGCTGGGCCTGCTCGACGACGTTCTCGACCACATGGTCGACCAACTGCACGGAGGCGACCATCGACGCACCGACTGATGCCCAGGGCGGCACCCCGAACAGCGGCACCGCCGGCGACGGCGACGCGACCGGCAGCGGAGGCGCGACCGGCAGCAGCGACGCGACCGGCAGCGGAGGAACGATCAGCAGCGGCGACGCGACCGGCGGCGGCGACATCCGCGGGTTCGCGCTCGACGACCGAAGCGCCCCCGGCCAAGTCGCCCTCGCGTACGTCAGCGACACCCCGATCACCGTCGAGTGGTGTGCCGACAACGTCGCCTCCGACAGCGCAGGCGCCGTGGTCACCTTCAGCGGAGTCGTGCGCGACCACGACGACGGCCGCGGCGTCACCCGCCTGAGCTACACCGCGCATCCGTCGGCCGGCGAGGTCATCCGCCGGGTCGCCGACGCTGTCGCGGCGAAGCACCCCGGCGCCCGGTTGGCCATCGCCCACCGCACCGGCGATCTCGGGATCGGCGACATCGCTCTCGCCTGCGCCGTCGCTGCCGCCCACCGCGGTGTCGCCTTCGCCGCGTGCGCCGAGCTCGTCGACGAGGTCAAGGCCCAGGTGCCCATCTGGAAGGAGCAGTACTTCACCGACGGCTCCACGGAATGGGTCGGCGCGATCGGCTGACCGACGGCGCGGCGGTTTACACGTTCGTCATCTTCATCCTGTTCACTGGGACCACGGCCCGCACCGCGGGGCCGGGCTCGCGGGAACACCGCCGGGCGGCCCGACGTCGAGCCGCCGGGGTTCGAGCCTTCAGAACCACCGAAAGGTCGGCGTGGATCTCAACACCGTCACCGAAGTCCGCCTCGCCCGAACCCGCTCAGACCTCAGTGCCCTCGGTCCCACCGTCGCGGTGCTGGCCGGCGGGTCGGCTCTCTACGGTGAGCCGCAGCACCACCTCACGGCCGTCGTCGACCTCACCACCCTCGGCTGGCCCGCCCTCACCGTGACCGAGGCCGGCCTCGAGATCGCGGCCACCTGCACCCTCGCCGACCTCTCCCGCTTCCCGGCGCAGCCCGGCTGGGAGGCGCACCACGCCCTCTTCGACTGCTGCACAGCCCTGTACGGGTCGTTCAAGGTCTGGAACGTCGCGACCGTGGGCGGCAACCTCTGCGCGGCGCTGCCCGCAGGCCCGATGACCTCGCTGACGGCCGCCCTCGACGGTGAAGCGCTCATCTGGCGGGCCGACGGCAGCGACGAACGGATGCCGGTGACCTCCTTCATCACCGGCAACAAGACCACCGTGCTGAACCCCGGCGACGTACTGCGCTCGATCACCCTCCCAATCGACGCCGTGCGCTCCCGCGTCGCCTTCCGCAAGATCGCGCTGTCACCTCTCGGTCGATCGGGCGCCGTGCTGCTCGGCCGGCTCTCGCCCGAGGGCACGTTCGTGCTCACCGTCACCGGCGGAACAGTGCGCCCGATCCAGCTGCGCTACGACGCCCGCCCGACCGCCGCCACCCTGCGCGCCGACGTGCTCGCTATCACCGAGTGGTTCACCGACGCGCACGGCGCCGCCGACTGGCGTCGCGGCGTGAGTGCGCTGCTGGCCGAAGAGATCCTCGAGGAGCTCGCCTGATGTTCACCGCCACCCTGAAGGAGCTGTCATGAAGTTCGACGTCAACGGCGAGACCCTCGACGTCTCGCCCCGGGCCGGCCAGTCCCTGCGCACCCTCCTCCGCGACAACGAGCACTTCGAGGTCAAGAAGGGCTGCGACACCGGCGACTGCGGTGCCTGCTCCGTTCTCGTCGACGGCACACCGATCCACTCCTGCGTCTTTCCCGCGCACCGCGCCGAGGGTCGAGCCGTGACCACGGTCGCCGGGCTCGGCACCCCCGAGGACCTGCACCCCGTGCAACAGCGGTTCGTCAACGCGGCAGGGTTCCAGTGCGGGTTCTGCACCGCCGGCATGGTCGTCACGGCGTCGACGCTCACCGACGCCGACCCGGCCGACCTCCCCCGCCTCATGAAGGGCAACCTCTGCCGGTGCACCGGCTACCGGGCGATCAACGACGCGCTGCACGGCGTGTCGAATGTGGCGCAGCCCGGCTGCGCGGGTCGCTCGGGCGACGGGGCTTCAGGCGCCGCGTCGGGTGCGGGCTGCGCCGGGCACGACGGCTCTGGATGCCCGGCCGCGGCCGCGCGCGCCGGCAGCGCCTCCACGACTGCGCCAGCACCCGGCACCGTAGCACCCGGCACCGCAGCACCCGGCACCTCAGGCGAGCCCGTCACGGGCGCGACCGCCCTGCTCGCCGAGACCGCCGACCCCTCGACCCCCGCGGGCACCGACGCCCCCGCCGACACCGGGCGCACGGCGCCCACCCCGATCATCCGCTCGGTCGGAACCTCGGTGAAGGCCCCCGCCGGCGCCCGCATCGTCACCGGGCAGGAGCGGTACACACTCGACCTCGCCGTGCCCGGCCTGCTGCACCTCGTCGTGCTGCGGAGCCCGCACGCCCACGCCCGCATCACGTCGATCGACACGGCGGCCGCCGCCGCGCTCGACGGCGTCGCCGCCGTGTTCACCCACGAGAACGTGCCGCAGACCCTGTTCTCGACCGCCCGGCACCAGAACCGCACCGAAGACCCCGACGACACGCTCATCCTCGACAGCGTCATGCGATTCCGCGGCCAGCGCGTCGCCGTCGTCGTCGCCGAGTCGATCGGCGTGGCCGAGGAGGCCTGCCGCCTGCTCGACGTGGCCTACGAGGTGCTGCCCGCGAACTTCGACCCCTCGCTCGCCCAGAAGCCGGGCATCCCGCTCCTCCACGCCGACAAAGACGCGACCGAGTCGCGCATCGCCGACCCCACCACGAACCTGGTCGCCGAGATGCACGGCGAGTACGGCAACCTGCAGAAGGGACTCGACGAGGCCGACGTGACGGTCAGCGGCACCTGGCAGACCCAGCGCATCTCGGCGAGCGCCCTCGAGACGCACGGAACGGTCGGCTGGCTCGACGACGACGGGCGTCTCGTGCTGCGCACCAGCTCGCAGGTGCCCTTTCTCGTGCAGACGGAGATCGCCCGCATCTTCGACCTCGAACTCGACCGGGTGCGGGTGTTCACCACCCGCGTCGGCGGCGGCTTCGGCGGTAAGCAGGAGATCCAGACCGAAGACCTCGTGACGCTCGCCGTTCTCGCCACCGGGCGACCGGTGCAGTACGAGATGACGCGCAGCGACGAGCTCACCGTCGTGCCCTGCCGACACCCCATGCGCACCCGCGTCACCCTCGGCGC
Organism: Subtercola sp. Z020; assembly: GCF_002931235.1. Classification (GTDB taxonomy): domain Bacteria; phylum Actinomycetota; class Actinomycetes; order Actinomycetales; family Microbacteriaceae; genus Subtercola. Next base: position 28,647 of record NZ_PSTT01000052.1, read on the forward strand.
CACGCGCGACGGCCACCTCACGGCGATGCACGTCGAGCTGCTCAGTGACACCGGCGCCTACGGCAACCACGGGCCCGGCACGATGTTTCACGGCTGCGCCGAGTCGGTCAGTCTCTACAACTCGCCGAACAAGCGGGTCGACGCCGAGGCCGTCTACACGAACAACATGCCCTCCGGCGCCTTCCGCGGGTACGGCCTCGGCCAGGTGATCTTCGGCGTCGAGTCGGCGATGGATGACCTGGCCATCGCCCTCGGCATGAACCCGTTCGACCTGCGGCGCCTGAACGCCGTCGGCCCGAACGACCCTCTCGTCATCACGCACGTCGAGGGTGACGACCTCGTCTTCGGCGGCAGTTACGGGCTCGACCAGGTGCTCGATCTCACGCAGTCGGCGCTCGCGCGGGGAAACGGCGTCGCGGCTCCTTCCGGCGACGAATGGAAGGTCGGCGAGGGCATGGCGACCGCGATGATCGCCACCATCCCGCCCCGAGGGCACTTCTCGGAGGCGTCCGTCACCCTCGGTCTCGACGGGCGCTACACCCTGAGCGTGGGCACGGCGGAGTTCGGCAACGGCACGACGACAGTGCACTCCCAGCTCGCCGCTACCGCGCTGAACACCGACCCGGCAGAGTTCGTCATCCGCCAGAGCGACACCGATGTCGTGCCCTACGACACGGGTGCGTTCGGTTCGGCCGGCACGGTGGTCGCCGGCAAGGCGGTGCTCGCCGCGGCGACCGCGCTGGCGCTGAAGCTCCGCGAGGGCGCTGCGTCGCTGACGGGCATCCCCGTCGACGAATGGATGCTCGAAGCCGACGGGTTGCGGGCCGGCAGCCGCTTCGTCCCGCTGGCCGACGTGGCCGCGTCAGTGGTTCCCGCTCCCGTTCCGCAGACGGTCTCGATCCCGGGCGGACGGGCCCGGGTGGTGGCCACCCCCGTCGGCATCACGGCCACCGGCGAACACGACGGCGCACAGCGCTCGCTCGCCTTCAACGTGCACGCCTTCCGCGTCGCCGTGCACACCGGAACGGGCGAAGTGCGCATCCTGCAGTCCGTGCACGGCGCCGATGCCGGGTTCGTGATCAACCCCGAACAGTGCCGTGGCCAGGTCGAGGGCGGTGTCGCCCAGGGCATCGGAACCGCAATGTTCGAGGAGCTGATCATCGGTGAGGCGGGCGAGGTGCTGACGTCGGTGCTCCGCAACTACCATCTGCCGTCGCTCTCCGACGTGCCGCCGACAGAGGTGTACTTCGCCGAGACCACCGACGGTCTCGGGCCGTTCGGCGCCAAGTCGATGAGCGAGTCCCCCTACAACCCGGTGCCCGCGGCACTGGCGAACGCCGTGCGGAACGCCGTCGGGGTTCGCCCCCACGAGCTGCCGATCTCCCGCGACCGCGTCTGGCGCCTGCTGAACGCCTGACCCACCGCTGCATGCCCCCGCCGGCTATATGCCGCTGCGGGCATGCTCCGGTGCACCGCGGTGGATGGGGCCGGCCAGGGCGCGGAGGCTCGTGCCGGATGCGGCGTTCCGGGCCGCGATGATCTCGGCGAGGATCGAGACGGCGGTCTCCTCGGGGGTGCTCGCACCGATGTCCAGCCCGATCGGTGAGTGCAGCCGCGCGAGGTCGTCGTCGCCGACGAGCGGTCGCAGGGCGTCGAGCCGACGGTCGTGGGTGCGGCGGGATCCCATCGCACCGACGTAGGCCACCGGCATCCGGAGGGCCACCTCGAGCAGCGGAATGTCGAACTTGTCGTCGTGTGTCAGTACCACCACAGCGGTGCGGGCGTCGACCTCGGTTCGCGAGAGGTAGTCGCTCGGCCATTCGACGACGACCTCGGCTGCGGCGGGAAACCGTTCGGCCGTGGCGAAGACGGGTCGCGCGTCGCAGATCGTCACCCGGTAGCTGAGCAGCGCAGCAGCGTCTGCCAGCGCACCCGAGAAGTCGACCGCGCCGAACACGATCATGCGCGGCGGCGTCGCGGCCACGACGAAGAGCGCCTCGACCGGACCCTCCTCGCACTCGACCACCGCGACCCCCGGCCGACCCGCGCCCACCCGCGCCGCCACCTCGGCCCGCAGCCGCCGCGCGCTGTCGTCGCTCAGCCTGCCATCCGCGCCGTCTGCCTGGCCGCCACTCGCACCGCCACCACTGCCACCCCCACCGCCCACGGTCAGGACTGCGCCCAGGGCAACCCCTGCCGTCACGAGCGCCACGCCCGCGGGCCGCCCGGCCGCCGCGGCCTCGAGCTCCGCCCGCAGCGCGTCATCGCCCCCGCGGTCCGTCTCCACTCCGCCGTCGGCGGCCTCCATCGCCCAGCCGGCGCCGCCCAGGCGCAGCACGAGCACCTCGATGCGCCCGCCGCAGGCCAGCCCCACCGCGAAGGCGTCGTCGTCGGTGTAGCCGAACTCCTGCAGCGTCGGCGCACCCGAGGCCAGCACCTCCTGGCAGGTCTCGTACACCGCGCCCTCCACGCACCCGCCCGAGATGCTGCCGATCACGGCGCCCCGCGCGTCGACCGCCATCGCGGTACCGAGCGTGCGCGGAGCACTCCCGTTGATGCGCGTCACCGTCGCCACCGCGACCGTTTCACCGCGGTCGAGCCGTTCGAGCAGCGCTGCAGCAAGCTCGAGCATCCGCTGTCCTTCCCTGCATCTGGGCCGCCGTCACGAGCGCGACATAAAAGAATGTTAGAACTCATTCATGCTGACCATTCACAACGCCCTCGCCACCGTCATCGACGAATCGTCAGAGACCGCTGGCGACCTGTTCGTCGAGAACGGCGTCGTGATGGCTCCGGATGCTCCCACCGGCACGGGCCGCGGCACCAGCACCGGCACCCCGGCCGAGCGCCTCGACGCAACGGGCTGCGTCGTCACCCCCGGGCTCGTGAACGCCCACCACCACCTGCTGCAGACCGCCTTCCGCACCCTGCCGGGCACCCGCGGAGTGCCGATGGCGACCTGGCTGCCCACGATGGCCGCAGCGTATGCCCGCGCCGGCATAGATCCCGAGCTGGAGCATGCCGCGGCTCGCGCCGGCCTCGCCGAGAGCCTCCTCGCCGGCGTCACCACCGTCGCCGACCACCACCTGAACTGGCCGGGCGGGCCCGGCAACACGGATGTCGAACTCACCGTCGGCATCGCACGCGCGGCCGCAGCGGCGGCCGCCGATCTCGGGGCACGCCTCGTCTTCGTGCGCGGCTCCGCCCGGGACGACGCCGAGCAGGCCGCCGCGTCGGCGGAGGCCATCGTCGACGCCCTCGTTCCCGGCGCCGTCGGCGGTGTGCGCGCCGACGGCCTGCTGCAGGTGGCCGTCGGCCCCGCCGGCGTTCACAGCGACAGCCCCGAGACGTTCCGGCTGCTCGGCGAGGTGGCCGCACGCCACGGTCTTCGGCGCCGAACCCAGGCGAACGAGCAGGTCGACGTCGCGATCGCCCTCGAGAAGTACGGCCGCCGACCGATCGACCTGCTCGAGGAGTGGGGCTGGATCGCGCCCGACGTCACGCTCGCTCACCTCTGCGCCGTGACCGAGGACGAGATCCGCCGTCTCGCCGCGAACGGCGTCACCGCGACCCATGCGCCCGCCTGTGATCTGCCGATGGGCTGGGGCATTGCGCCAGTCTCGGCTCTGCGGGCATCCGGAATCGCCGTCGGGCTCGGCACCAGCGGAGGCGGCAGCAACGACGCATCGAACCTGCTCGCCGACGCCCGCCTGGCGATGCAGATCGCGCCCCTCGTCGGCGAACCGATCACGGCGCGCGAGGTGCTCGGCATGGCCACGAAGGGCTCGGCGCTCGGGCTCGGCCGCCCGGAGCTCGGATCGCTCAGGCTCGGGGATGCCGCCGACCTCTGCGTGTGGGACGTGTCGGGCGTCGCCGATGCGGCGGTCGCCGACCCGGTCGCGGGCCTGCTCTGGGCGAACCCCGGTCGAAAGCCCCGGCATGTCGTCGTCGCCGGCCGTGTCGTCGTGCGCGACTACGAGCTCGTAGGCTGCGACCAGCGCACCATCGCCGCCGACCTCGAGAACCTGCTCGCCGACCGCCACGCCCGCTGAGCCGCCCCGCCCACCCGCGCAAGCGGCGAGCGGCGCCAGCGGCGGGCGGCGCCAGCGGCGGGCGGCGCCAGCCGCGACCTACAGCTCGAGCACCAGCCGGGCGCACGCCGCCCGCGACACGCAGATCATCATCACTTCGTTCTCGGCCTGCTCCTCCGGGGTCAGCACCGAATCACGGTGGTCGACCTCGCCCGACACGACCGGCGTCTCGCAGGTTCCGCAGGTTCCCTCGCGGCACGACGACAGCACCAGCACGCCGGCCTCCTCCACCACCTCGAGGATGCTGCGGTCCGGCGGCACCTCGAGCGTCATCCCCGACAGCTCGAGCTCGACCTCGAACGCGTCTGCCAGAACCGGCTCACCGGCCTCCTTCGCCTCGAAGCGCTCGATGTGCAGCTGCCCGGCCGGCCATCCGTTCGCCGTCGCCGACGCCTGCGCCGCGTCGAGCAGCCGCGACGGGCCGCAGCAGTAGACCAGCGTGCCGGCCGCCGTCTCGGCAAAGAGGGATTCGAGCGCCAGGCGCTCTCCCGTTTCGCTCGCGTACACACGCACCTGAGCGGGATGCTCGTCCCGAAGCTCTCGAACGAAAGCCATCGACCCCTCCGACCGCCCGGCGTACGCCAGCGTCCAGGGCACCCCGGCCGCCGACGCTGCCCGCATCATCGGCAGCAGCGGAGTGATGCCGATCCCGCCGGCGACGAACAGGTACGCCGGTGCCGGCTCGAACGCGAAGTGGTTGAGCGGCCCCCGCACGTGCACCGACGTTCCCACCGCGACCGACTCGTGCACGTACGACGACCCGCCGCGCCCCGCGGCCTCGCGCAGCACGGCGACCTGCCACCGCGCCGTCTCGGTCGGTGTCGAGCAGAGCGAGTATTGGCGCTCGATCCCGTTCGGCAGTACCAGGTCGATGTGCGCGCCCGGCGTCCATTCGGGAAAGGCCCCGCCGTCGGCCCGCACGAGGTCGAGCAGCACGATGTCGTCGGCGATTTCGAGGCGGTTCGCCACCACGCAGTCGAATTCGGGGAGGGGATGGATGTTCACACGGGCTCTTTCTGCAGGCGCTGCTTCACGATGAGCAGCCGGTACGCGCCTCGGTCGGCCGAGCGCCACCGGTGGGGGGTGTCGCCGTCGTAGTAGACCGAGTCCCCGCAGTCGAGCACGAACTCGCCGTCGCCTGCGAGGTCGATCACGACTCTACCCGCGATGACCGTCACGAACTCGTCTTCCGGGTGGTGGTAGAAGTCGCCGTATTCCGTGTTCGATCCCGTGAACTCCATCGGCTGGAACGAGGCCCGTCGCCCCACCAGCAGCCGCGCCTCTCCTTCCGCGTAGGGTCCGCGCACCCCCTCGTGGGCCCGCACGAGCGCAGCCGAACCGGAGCCGCCCGCGCGAGCGTCGACCGTGACGCTCACCGGCCCCCACGGCTCCGATGCGCTCGCCAGCAACTCCAACTGGCTCGTCTCGAGTGCGCGTGCGATGCGTTCGAGCGACACCATGCTCGGCCGGGCCTGGCCCCGTTCGAGCTGCGAGAGAAAGGGATGCGACAGACCGGCGAGCCGGGCGAGCTCCACGAGGGTCAGCGCCTGCGAGAGCCGGGCGGCGCGGATGGCCGCACCCAGCTGGCGCGTCTGCGGGTCGATGGCCTCGGTGACCGGTGACATCACGGCCTCCCTTCGACGCCTCACCCTCAGACAGTAACCGCCCGCCAAGCTGTTCCGGCACTCACCCCACCCGTCTCTTAACACAGCGAAATGCTCGCGTTACACGATGGAAACGCACCAACCGTAAGTTTTGGCATGTTGAACACATCAACATCCGCGTGCGATCAGGAGCCGCCACCACTGTGAATGCACTACCTCGCCGGATCACCCTGCTGCAGAACGCGACCCTGCCAGACGGGTCGACCTGCGACGTGCTGCTCGACGGCGACACGGTCGCCGCCGTCTCGCCCGCACACTCCTTCGCCACGGGCGAGGCACACGCTGAGGCACACACCGCAGCACGCGCCACACCGCACGCCGCAGACGACGCCACGCTCGATCTCACCGGCTTCCTCCTCCTCACCGCTCCCGCCGATCCGCACTCCCACCTCGACAAAGCCCTCTCCTGGGACGCGATCGACCCGCCGATGGGCGACCTCGTCTCCGCGATCCTCGCCTGGCGCGCCTACGCCGCCACGATGACCACCGAGAGCATCGTCGAGCGGGCGCGCGCTGCGGCGCTGCTGATGCTCCGCCAGGGCACGACCGCCGTACGCAGCCACGTCGACATCCTGCTCGGCGACGACCCTCTGCGGGGCGCGCGCGCCCTCGTGCAGGTGCGCGACGAACTCCGCGGGCTGATGGACATCGAACTCGTCGCCCTCGCCGGCTCCGACGTTCCCGACGCCGACATCGAGGCGGCCATCGACCTCGGCATCGACCTCGTCGGCGGTTCGCCGCACCTCGCGCTCGACCCCGGCCACGACCTCCGGCGCCTGCTGCGTCTCGCCGAGCGCAAGGGCGTCGGCGTCGACATCCACACCGATGAGAACCTGACCGGGGCCCTGACGCTCGCCGAGTTCGCCCGCGAGGTGCGCGACTGGCCCGCCGACCGCAACCGCAGCGCCGGTCACTGCGTTCGGCTCGGCACGCTGGCTCTGGATGATCTCTCCGACGTTCTCGACGAGGTCGAAGCGTCGAACGTGGGCATAATAAGCAACCCGATCACGAACCTCTACCTGCAGGGCTGGGAGCACCCGGTCTCGATGCCCCGCGGACTCACTGCCGCCCGCGCCGTGCTCGACCGCGGCATCCGCTTCGCCGCCGGAGCCGACAACGTGCGCGACCCGTTCAACCCCGTCGGCCGCAGCGACGCGCTCGAGACCGCCTCGCTGCTCGTCATCGCCGGCCACCTCACCCTCGACGAGGCGTACACCGCCGTCGCCGACGGTGCCCGCGACGTGATGGCGCTCCCGAAGGCCGGTGCCACCGTCGGCGCGCGGGCCGAGTTCCTCGCGATCCGCGCCACGAACCTCTCCGACGCCGTGGCGAACGCCTCCGCCGACCGCTACGTGATCCACGCCGGCAACCTTGTTGCCCAGAGCACGGTGAGCTACAGCGTCGCCGAGCCGACCCCCGCACGCCACCCCTCCCTACTGGAAACGAGGTAGAGCCGCTATGACCGTCACAGCGCCTGCACCATCAGCCACCACCGCAGCCCGAACCGACACCCTGCTCGACTTCTCGAACGTCGAGATGACCTTCCCCGACGGCACGATCGCCCTCCAGGGCGTCGACCTCGTCGTCAGGCGCGGTGAGTTCGTCACCGTCGTCGGTCCCTCGGGCTGCGGCAAGAGCACCCTGCTCCGCATCGCGTCGGGCCTCGAGACCGCCTCCGACGGAACCGCCACCCTCGGAACCGACCGCATCGGCTACGTGTTCCAGGATGCGACCCTCCTGCCCTGGCGGAACGTCACCGCCAACGTCGAACTGCTCGCCGAGCTGCACGGCGAGAGCAAGAAGGAGCGCGCCGCCAAGGCCCTCGAAGCCATCGACATGGTCGGCCTGAAAGGCTTCGAGAAGCACCTGCCGAAGGCCCTCTCCGGCGGCATGAAGATGCGCGCGAGCCTCGCGCGCTCCCTCACCCTCGACCCCGAACTCTTCCTCTTCGACGAGCCGTTCGGCGCGCTCGACGAGATCACCCGCGAGCGCCTGAACGATGAGCTGATCCGTCTGTTCAACGCCAAGAACTTCGCGGGCCTCTTCATCACCCACTCCGTCTCCGAGGCCGTCTACATGTCGACCAAGGTCGTGGTGATGTCCGGTCGCCCGGGCACGATCGTCGAGACCTTCGACGTGCCCTTCGCCCAGCCGCGCGACCCCGAGATCCGTTTCACCCCCGAATACGCCGCTCTCGTCGGCGAAGTCGCACACGCCCTCCGGAAGGGACACGGCCACTCATGACCACCATCTCGAACGAAACGATCGTCAGTGACAGTGTCGAGGCGCTGGATGCCCACCCCACCCCCGGGCTTCCCGTCACGGCGACCATCCCGAAGGCCAAGGGCAAGAACCGCGCCGGCCGCTGGGTGCCCCCGGTTCTGGTCTTCCTCGCAATCGTCGGCGTCTGGTACCTGATCAGCCTCTTCGTGCTCGACCCGCACCTGCGCTTCCTGCTCCCGCTCCCGCAGGACATCCTGATCAAGGGCCTGATCGACCCGCTCTCGTTCAACGCCCTCATCGTGGCGCTCTACCAGACCGTCATCGTCAGCATGCTCGGCCTCGCGATCGCGATCGTGATCGGCATCGTCTGGGCCGTGGCCATGTCGCAGGCCAAGTGGATCGAGCGCTCGCTCTTCCCCTACGCCGTGATCCTGCAGTGCATTCCGATCCTCGCTCTGGTGCCCCTGATCGGGTTCTGGTTCGGGTACGAGTTCCAGTCGCGGGTGCTCGTCTGCGTGATGATCGCCCTCTTCCCGATGGTGAACAACACCCTCTTCGGCCTCCAGTCCGTCGACAAGGGTCACCGGGAACTGTTCAAGCTGCAGGGCGCCGGCCGCCTCACCACCCTGGTGAAGCTCTCGTTCCCTGCCGCCCTACCCGCGATCTTCGCCGGAATGCGCATCTCCGCCGGCCTCGCCGTGGTGGGCGCCATCGTCGGCGACCAGTTCTTCCGCCGCGGAACCCCCGGCCTCGGCATCCTGATCAGCAACTACAGCTCACGCCTGCAGGGCGAACAGCTGTTCGCGACGATCATCACCGCAGCTCTGTTCGGCGTGCTCATCTTCTGGCTCTTCGGTCTGATCGGTCGACGCGCTGTCGGCAAGTGGTACGACTTCAACTGATCGCCGCATCAAGGGATGCCCGTGGGCCACGGCATCCCTCCCCCCTCCGTTCCACCCGCACCATCAGCACAGCACCCGCACACCTTCCCAAGGAGAACTCATGCGCACGAAGACACAGAGGATCGCCCTCGCCAGCGGTCTCGCCATTCTGAGCATGGCCGCCCTCGCGGCCTGCAGCTCAGGTGCCGCCACCACGACGCCCGCGGCGAGCGCCGCCGCCGGCGGAGTCGACTTGGCCGCGGCCGGCTGCCCCGCGACCGTCGTGATCCAGACCGACTGGAACCCGGAGGCCGAGCACGGTCACCTGTACGAGCTGCTCGGCCCCGACCCGGTCGTCAACGCCGACCAGAAGTCGGTCTCCGGCCCGCTGTACTCCAAGGGCGCTGCGACGGGCGTGAACGTCGAGATCCGCTCCGGCGGCCCGGCCATCGGCTTCCAGACCGTGACCAGCCAGATGTACGCCGACCCCGACATCACCCTCGGCTACGTCACCACCGACGAGGCCGTGCAGCTCTCCGCCGACCAGCCGACGACCGCCGTCTTCGCGCCGCTCGACAAGACACCACTGATGATCATGTGGGACCCGGCCACCTACCCCGACGTCAAGACCATCGCCGACCTCGGCAAGACCGACGCCGTCGTTCGCTACTTCGGTGGTTCGGCCTACATGGAGTACCTGATCAGCGCCGGCATCCTGAAGAAGGAGAACACCGACGGCAGCTACGACGGCACCCCCGCGAGCTTCGTCGCCGACCAGGGCAAGTCGGGCCAGCAGGGTTTCGCCAGCGCTGAGCCGTACCAGTACCAGTACGAGGTACCGGCCTGGGGCAAGCCCGTCGCCTACCAGACGCTCGACGAGGCCGGCTACCCGGTCTACGCCTCCGCCATGTCCATCCGCAGTGGCGACAAGGAGAAGCTCTCGGGCTGCCTCGCCGCCCTCGTGCCCGTGCTGCAGCAGGCCGAGGTCGACTACTTCGCCAGCCCCGACGCGGTCAACAGCATGATCCTCGACCTCGTCACCCAGTTCAACACCGGCTGGGTCTACTCGCAGGGCATGGCCGACTACTCGGTCAAGACCCAGGTCGAGAAGGGCATCGTCGGCAACGGCGACAACAGCACGCTCGGCGACATGGATGCGGCCAACATCCAGAAGGTGATCGACATCGACACCCCGATCTACGCCGCCGGCGGCAAGGCCGTGAAGACCGGGCTCACTGCAGTTGACATCGCCACCAACGAGTTCATCGACACCTCCATCGGAATGAAGTAGAGCAATGACCCAGACTCCGCCGGTGCCCGCCCTCCGCCTCCAGGGGCGTCGTATCGTGGTCACCGGCGGAGCCCGCGGCATCGGCGCCTCCATAGCGAGCCGCTGCGCCAGTGAGGGGGCGGATGTCGCGATCCTCGACCTGCTCGACGAGCCGGGCCGCGCCACCGCCGCCGCCATCGGCGGCTCGTTCCATCGCGTCGACCTCACCGACGACACCGAGACCCGCACCGTGCTCTCCGACGCGATAGATGCACTCGGCGGAATCGACGTGCTCGTGAACAACGCGGGCATCCTGCGCTTCGGCCCGCTGCTCGAGATCACGGCAGAGGAGTGGGATGAGATGTTCCGCATCAACACTCGCGCCATGCTCACCACCACCCAGGTCGCCGCGAAGCGCATGATCGCCGACCGTCGGCCCGGGGTCGTCACCAGCGGCAAGATCATCAACATGGCCAGCATGGGCGGCAAGACCGGCGGTGCCGGCCAGGGTCACTACGCCGCATCCAAAGCCGCCGTGATCGCCCTCACCCGCGTCACGGCCCTCGAACTCGGCCCCGAAGCCATCACCGCCAACTGCATCTGCCCGGGATATGTGCTCACCGAGATGGGCGCCGCGACCCGTACAGACGCCATGGTCGCCGAATGGTCGAGCTACTCGCCGCTCGGCCGCCTGGCGCAGCCCGAAGACGTCGCCGGCGTCGCCGCCTTCCTCGCCTCGGCAGACGCCGACTACCTCACCGGCCAGTCGGTCAACGTCACCGGCGGCATGATCATGCACTGAGTAGACGCGCCCCCGGAGCGCGCCGCGCCACGCCGCCGCCCCGAACCAGGCCCCACCCGCACCACCAGCCAAGGATCGAAGCCATGCCCCGCAATCTCGTCGAACTCTCGAGCGTCGCCGCCGTCGAAGCCCTGCGGGACGACTCGATCGTCGTGCTGCCGACCGGCGCGATTGAGCACCACGGCCCACACTTGCCGCTGTTCACCGACTATCTGATCGCCGAGGAGTCCGCGAAGGCGGCCGTCGAACTCGCTGCCGCCGACGGCGTCAACGCCTGGCTGCTCCCCGGTCTCGCCTACACCAAGTCCGACGAGCACCACTGGGCTCCCGGTACGGTCTGGCTCAGCTGGGAGACGCTGATGCAGACCATCGTCGAGATCGGTGAATCGATCGCCGAGACGCCCTGCACGAAGCTCGTGTTCCACAACGGGCACGGAGGCAACGTCGCCCTGCTGCAGGTCGCCTGCCGCGAGCTCCGCCGCCGCTTCGGCCTGCAGACCTTCCTCATCGGCGGCCAGATGCCGGCCAACGGCGGCGCGAAGTCGGGCCAGACCGAGTTCGGCCTCGGCATCCACGGCGGCCACGTCGAGACGAGCGTCGTACTCCACCTCCGCCCCGACCTCGTCGACATGGACCTCGCCGTGCGCAGCGTTCCCGAACACCTCCTCGACTACGAATACGTCGGCTTCGGCAAGCCTGTGAGCTTCGGCTGGGTCAGCAACGACTTCGCACCCGGCGGCGTCGTCGGCGACCCGACCACCGCCACGGCCGAGTTCGGCAGGGACCACTTCGAGAACAACGTCGCCCAGGCCGCGGCCGCCCTGGCCGAGATCGCCCGCTTCACCCCTCACGCAAGGAACCCGAAATGACTGACAACACCGACGCTCTGGCCGCAGAACTCCGCGAACTGCTCGGCGACAGGGGTGTCACCACCGAACTCCGCGCCCGTGAGAAGGCCTCTCTCGACGGCGCCTACCTCTCCCCCATCCTGATGGCCCAGCTTCCTCTCGGCCTCGCCGACCTCGTCGCCTTCCCGACCTCCGCCGAGCAGATCGCGGCCGTCGTGGGCGCCGCCGTGCGCCACCACGTCGCCATCACCCCCCGGGGCAAGGGCACGGGCAACTACGGCCAGGGCATCCCGATGCAGGGCGGTCTCGTGCTCGACATGTCGAAGGCGCGCGGCGTCATCGAGGTCGGCGACGGCTTCATCACGGTCGAGGCCGGCACTCCCATGGTGATGATCGAGCAGGCCGCGAACGCCGCCGGCCAGCAGATCCTGATGTACCCCTCCACAGCGCAGTCCTCGATCGGCGGGTTCCTCTCGGGCGGGTCGGGCGGTACCGGTTCGATCAAGCACGGCTCGAACCACACCGGTTTCGTGACGGCGCTCGACGTCGTGCACGCGGTTCCGGATGCCCGGCTCATCCACGTCGAAGGCGAGGCCGCAGAGCCGTACGTGCACACCTACGGCACCCTCGGCATCATCGCGCGGGCCACTCTGCAGCTCGAGCCGCTGCAGAACTGGAGGGGCCTCTACGCCAGCTTCGACACCTTCGACGACGCGCTGAGCGTCATCCGCGAGATCGGTGACCTCGAACCCACCCCGCGCCTCGTCTCCGCAGACCTTCCTGTTCTGGCCAACGCCCTCCCTGACGATGCCGCCATCCCGAAGGATCGCGCCAGCCTCCGCGCCATCCTCGACGAGACGACGGTCGAAGCTGCGAGTGCTCTCATCTTCGGCGCCGGCGGGCGTATCGAAGACGTGCGCGAAGGCCCGCAGGCCTCGATGAAGATCAGCATGCTGAGTTACAACCACCCGATCGAGTGGCTGCAGAAGAGCGATCCGGGCAAGTACTTCCACATCGAAGTCGCCGGCGACGCGCTCGTCGAGCGCATCGATGAGGTGCACGCGGTATATAACGGAGGAATGCTCCACATCGAAGCCCAGCACGGTCGGCCGATCGGGATGCTCGCCGGAATCTACGAGAGCCCCGAACAGGTCTACGCGGGCTTCGCCGCCCTCGACGCGCTCGGCGTCGGGTCGCACAACCCGCACCACTGGGAGGTCGACCACGAGGTGGAGCGCACCCGCCGGCTTGCGGTGCACACCGACCCCGACGGCCTGCTGAACCCCGGCAAGCTGCCGGCCGAGGGCCAGGTGGCGGTGGCGGGCGCGGGCAAGGTCACCTGATGGAACCCTTCGCGGCCGAACTGGCGGAGTGGCTGCCGCCGAACGATGCGGTCGCACGCCCGCTCGTCGCCCTCGCGACACTCGGGCTCGACGGCTACCCCGACGTGCGCCACGTGCTGCTCAGCGAGTTCGATGCGACCGGGTTCTTCTTCCACACCGACGCGCGTTCCCGCAAGGTCGCCGAGCTCGCGGCCGCTCCCCGCGCATCCTTCACCATCGCGTGGCCGGAGCTCGGCCGCCAGCTCACCGTCGTCGGCGACACCAGCGAGGCCGACGACGCCGAGCTTTCCCGCGTCTACGACGGCAGGTCACCCTACCTGCAGGTGCTCGCACACCTCAACGATGCGTCGTTCGCGGCGCAGGCTCTGGATGCCCGGCTCTCCGGGTGGGCAACCTTCACCGCCGCGCACCCGACGGGCACCCTCACGCCGCCCGCCACATGGACCGGCATCCACCTCCGCCCCCGACGCGTCACCTTCTGGCACGGGCGCCCCGACACCGCGAGCCAGCGCACCGAATACACCCGGGAGGCCGACGGCTCATGGAGCCTCGCAACCTTGCCGGGCTAACTCCCTCCGCGCCCCGCGCCACCGATGCCGACGCCGACGCTCGCGGAGATGGCGGCCAGCGCCTCGGCGAAGGCCACCTCGCGTCCCCGCTCCGGGCCGCCCGACAGGTTGACGCCCGCGACGCCCTCGATCCCGAGCAGCTCCCGGCTGAGCTCGACGGCGGCGGCGATCCCCTCCGCGTACACATCACGCGCGCCGAGGATGCGGTCGAGGTACCCCTCCGGCAGCACCAGCGTGGTGAAGGTCTTCAGCAGCTCCGCACTTCCGCGGTCGACGACCACCGGCACACACGCGACGAACCGCAGCCCGGCCGCCACCTCGAGCCGCCGCACCTCGGCCACGAAGCGCGCCACCGGCCCCACCCCGCCCGCGTGGTTCACGAACGCCACCTCGGCCCCCGCCCGCTCCTTCTCGACCAGCCGTGCCGCACGCTCACCCACCGGCGGGGTGGCCGGAGACTCCCCGACCGACACCAGGTGCCCTGCGGCGTGGGCCAGAGCCGCGACCCGCGTCGAGTCCAGATCGAACACCGGCTGAGCATCCGGCCGCCCACCGGCGCGGGTGTGGTCCCCTGTGACGCAGTGCACGCCCGCCACACCGACGGCGGCGAGCCCCGCGAGCTCTCCCTCGATCGCCACCCTGTTGCGGTCGCGGCAGTTCAGGCCGCTGAACACCGCGAGCCCCCGCGCCTGGATGAGAGACGCCCGGTAGGTCGGCGAGAACTGCACGCGCTCGGCTCCGGAGTCGCCCGCGAGCACCGCATCGACCCGCCCCACCAAAACGTCTGCGCAGGCCTCGAGCGAGCGGATGTCGAGGGCCCGCGCCGGAAAGTCCGCCACGACGATCGGCCGTCGCCCGAGCAGCGCCCGCATGGCGGCGCCGCCCGCGCTTCCGCCGCCTGCACCCTCAGCGCCATCCCCCTCGGAGCCGTCCGCCACAGTGCCATCCGCCACAGCGCCGTCCCCCACAGCGCCGTCCCCCACAGCGCCGTCCCCTGCCGCGCCCGCTCCCGCAGCGCCCACTCCCTCGGCCCTGCCGCGCATCGCGCCACCCCACCTCACGACGGGCGCATCCACGAACACGCACCGATGCACCGACACCTCGCAGCTGCCGTCGAACTCGACCCCGCCGCAGGGCCCGTACTCCATGTTCTTCGGGCAGCTGAACCCTTCGCTCGCCAGAGTCGTCACGCGCAGCACACTCCTCAGACCGATAGATAGGGCGATCCCCAGCATTATGGCACCACACTCCACCCCCACCGAGCCGGCTACCGAGCCGGCACCGGGCGCCGTGCACGCGCCCGCACCCGCACCCGACACGCAGCCGGCCCCCTACGACCTCATCGTGCGAGCACACCGTGTTCTGGCCGACGGAACCTTCCGCCCCGCCGCCCTCGTGGTGCACCACGGCATCATCCAGGCGGTTGCCGACATCGACGCGCCCCTCGTCGCCCTCACCGACCTCACCCTTCCCGACGACCAGGTGCTGATGCCCGGAGTCGTCGACACCCACGTCCATGTCAACGAACCGGGCCGCACCGACTGGGAGGGCTTCGCCAGCGCCACCCGGGCCGCAGCGGCCGGCGGGGTCACGACCGTCATCGACATGCCCCTGAACAGCATCCCGCCCACCACGACGCCGGATGCCCTGCAGCAGAAGCGCGCCGCCGCCGCCCGCCAGGCCTCCGTCGACGTGGGATTCTGGGGAGGCGCCATCCCGTCGAGCCTCGGCCACCTCCGCTCCCTGCACGAGGCGGGAGTCTTCGGGTTCAAGGCCTTCCTCTCCCCCTCGGGCGTCGACGAGTTCCCGCACCTCAGCACGGCGCAACTGCACGAAGCGCTGGCCGAGCTCGCTGCGTTCGACGGCCTGCTCATCGTGCACGCCGAAGACCCGGCGGTGCTCGCCGAGCACGAGCACGCCGGCGGTACTGGCTACGGCGCCTTCGTCGCCAGCCGCCCGGAGTCCTCCGAGCTCACGGCGATCGATCACGTCATCGAGGGCCTGCGGATGACGGGCGCCCGCGCCCACATCCTGCACCTCTCGGCGGCCCCCGCCCTCCCCGCCATCCGCGCCGCCCGCGCCGAGGGGCTCCGCCTCACCGTCGAGACCTGCCCGCACTACCTCAGCTTCTCGGCCGAGGGAATTGCCGACGGAGCCACCGAGTACAAGTGCTGTCCGCCGATCCGCGACGAGAGCAACCGCGACGCGCTCTGGCAGGCGCTCGTCGACGGCGACATCGACCTGATCGCCTCCGACCACTCGCCCAGCACCCGCGAACTGAAGCTCGCCCACGACGGCGACTTCGGCCTGGCCTGGGGCGGCATCTCCGGCCTCCAGGTCAGCCTCCCCGCCGTGTGGACCGCCGCGCGGGCCCGCGGCATCCCGCTCGAACGCGTCGCAGAGTGGATGATCGGCGGCACCTCGCGCCTCGTGAACCTGCCCCAGAAGGGGTCGCTCGCCGCCGGAACCGACGCAGACGTCATCGCGTTCGCCCCCGACGAGACCTTCACCGTGCACGCAGAGCAACTGCAGCACAGGAACAAGCTCACGGCCTTCGAAGGGGCCGAGCTCCACGGTGTGGTGCACGCCACCTGGCTCGCCGGGGTGCCGGTCTTCTCCCGTGAAGCCGCCGTCACCGTGGAACCGCTTCGAGGCCGGCTGCTCGTCGCCTCCCCCGCCGTCGCCGCCGCACCCGCCGACCCCGCCGGCGCCGACGCACCCGGCTCCCCCGCTGGCGCCACCGCACCCGGCTCCCCCGCCGGCGCCGCCGCACCCGCCGCATCCCGCACCGAACTCTGAGGAGACTCCCGTGTCCATCGTTCTTGGCCCCAACCGCTACGGCAAAGCAGAGAGCCGCGTCGTGCGCATCTACCGCGACGACGCGCGCCACGAGATCCGTGACATCAACGTCTCGACCGCCCTTCGAGGCGACTTCGCCGGCGCGCACCTCTTCGGCGACCAGTCGAAGGTGCTGCCCACCGACAGCCAGAAGCAGACCGCCTACGCGTTCGCCAAGGAGAAGGGCATCGTCTCGATCGAAGAGTACGGAACCACCCTCGCGAGCCACCTCGTCGACACCGTCGAGCATGTCGACAGCGCGCGGGTCGAGATCGAGGAGTTCGCCTGGCAGCGGGTGCTGGTCGACGGCGCAGAGCACGACCACACCTGGCTGCGCTCCGGCCAGGAGGTGCGAACCGCAGCCGTCACGGTCACCGGCCGAGGGGACGCCCGCGCCACCACCGTCATCGCCGGGTTCAAAGACCTGGTCATCCTGAAGTCGACGGGCTCGGAGTTCGCCGGCTTCTACGAAGATCCCTACACCGTGCTCGAGCCGACCCATGACCGCATCATGGCGACCTCCCTCGTCGCGCAGTGGCGCTTCACCGCCGCTCCCGCAGACTGGAACGACCGCTACGCCGCCGTGAAACAGCTCCTCGTGTCGACCTTCGCCCAGCTGCACTCCCTCGCCCTGCAGCAGACGCTCTACGAAATGGGGAGAGCGGTGCTCGAAGCGTTCGAAGACATCGTCGAGATCCGCTTCTCAGCCCCCAACAAGCACCACTTCCTCTACAACCTCGAACCCTTCGGCGTCGAGAACAACAACGAAGTGTTCAACGCGGATGATCGCCCCTACGGGCTCATCCAGGCGTCTGTGCTGCGTGACGACGTCGCCGCCGCACCCCCCGAGGCCTGGGACAGCTACACCGGCCTCGTCTAGTACTGTTCTGGCCAGTCGAACGGGATGCCCGGGGCCACGCCCGTGCCGGTCGGAGCCACCACGATCTCGATGTCCATCTTGTTCGTGAAGACGATCGACGCGGGGTTGCCGGTGAACGGCTGCTGATTGACGAACACCGTGAAGGTCTCGGTCTGAGACTCGGTGTACATCCCGATACGGTCGGCGTCGAGCGCGACGTTCCACTCGGTGAAGAACTGTCCGAGGGTGAAGTCGGCCTGCACCGGGGATTCGACGTGGATGATGCCGGTGGTGTCGTGCGTGTGCAGCGGTGACACCGTACCTGCGGGGTTATCGATACCGATCTCCGCGGGCACGGTCTCGTTCTGACCGTCGACGGTGATGCAGAGGTGTGCGTGCAGATGCAGCGCCGTGCCCTCTGTTCCGAGCATCCGGAGTCCGGCCAAAGCAGCTCGCGCCGTCGGATCGTCCGGACGGTCCCAGGGCGCAGCACTCGGAGCACCCATCGCCGAGGTCGGAGGCAGGAACGGACTGACGACCGTCGCGCTCTGCGGCACCTCCGCCGGCTCGCTCCGCACTGCGGCGGTGCTTGTGGCCCCGACGATCACTGCGGCGGAGACGACGGCAAGCGCCAGCGCGGTCTTCACCTGTCTCTGAACCATTACCTCACCGTACGTGTTAAACGCAGAATGCCCGGCACCTGTTGGGGTGTCGGGCATTCTGTCTGAAAGGGGTCCGGCGGTGTCCTACTCTCCCACAAGGTCTCCCTTGCAGTACCATCGGCGCTGCGAGTCTTAGCTTCCGGGTTCGGAATGTTGCCGGGCGTTTCC